>NZ_DATGNO010000120.1:0-17154 GCF_035306705.1 Xanthomarina sp. | reverse complement strand
AATAAATCTATAATGAAAAAAAAGTTCTTTAATGCGAAAATTTATCGCAACGATACCGCAACCGAAATGATAGTTGAGAATGGAAAAATCACACATATAGGAACTAACTTACCAAAATGTGAAGAAGAAATTGACCTTGGTGGCAAGCTTGTGTTGCCTCCTTACGTAGACCCACATTTGCATTTGGATTATGTATATACCTTGTCTGAACTTGGTCAAGAAGGCGCTGGCTCAGGTACGCTGTTTGAAGCCATTGAATTATGGCCAAAATTTAAAGAAACCCTGACGGTAGAAAGTGTGAAAAGATTGGCAATGAAAGGAATTAAAGATGAGGTTTCCCAAGGTGTACAGCACATCCGAACTCATATAGACGTTACAGATCCAAATTTTACAGCATTAAAAGCGATGTTGGAAATGAAAGAAGAACTAAAAGACACGGTTGATATTCAAATTGTAGCTTTTCCACAAGAAGGCATGTACATGTATAAGGGTGGACTTGAGTTAGTGGAAGAAGCTCTTAAAATGGGAGCTGATGTTGTTGGAGGAATTCCGCATTATGAACCTGCTAGAGAATTTGGAGACAAATCCGTTCATGATATTGTTCGACTTGCCTTAAAACATGATAAAATGATTGATGTTCACTGTGATGAAACAGATGATACACATTCACGTTTTGTAGAACTCTTAAATGCCCTTGTCCTTATGGAAGATTATGGCACACGAACCACCGCAAGTCATACCTGTTCCTTTGGTTCAGCAGATAATTCTTATGCTTTTAGGATGATGGATTTGTTCCAAAAGAGTAAGATGAACTTTATTGCTTGTCCAACTGAAAACGCCTATCTGCAAGGTCGCCAAGATACCTATCCGAAAAGACGTGGATTAACTAGAGTGAAAGAATTTATAGAATCAGGCATTAATGTTGCTTTTGCACAAGATTCCATAAACGATCCATGGTATCCAATGGGGAATGGAAACATGATGAATATTTTGGACAATGGAATTCACTTAGCTCAAACGATGTCTCCAGAGGAAATAAAAACAAGTTTTGACTTAATCACCTATAATGGGGCACGTTGTTTAAACATTCAAGACAGTTATGGTTTGGAAGTAGGAAAAGCAGCCAACTTTATTGTTCTGAATGAATCTACTGTTTATGAGGCGATTCGTAAAAGAGTAGATGTATTAGCATCTGTACGTAATGGTAATTTCCTATTCCGTCGTAAGGAAATGGCTTATGATATTCCTTTGAGTTTCTAAGTGTGATTTTCATATTGTAACTATAAAAAAAGACTGTTATCCAATTGGTAATAGTCTTTTTTATTTCAAACCAAATAGGCTTTGCTGAGATTAACTCAAAGATTTTTTAGCAAAAAAGGAAATGATCATACCTGGAATGGATAAAGCAATAGCAAGATAAATTAAACTCATTGGAGAATAAACTCCAAGCAACATTCCGGCAGCAGAAGATGCAATCATAATGGATAAGTTAAATACTGATGATTGAACTGAAGTAGCAACGTCCTTGGCAGTTTCTACCTGTCTGCTTACGGCTGCCTGCAACAGGGTAACTAATGGACCAAATGAAAGCCCCCATAAAAAGAAAGCAAAATGCCCCATTCCTGTTGTTCTTCCGAACATTAGAAAAATAACCATAGAGATAATCAGCAAGGCAAACATGGCAATAGTTAGCAGTCTCAAGTGTTTATCAGTGTATTTGATGGCTAACAATACAGAAATCAAAGATCCTATTCCAAAAAACAACAAGGCGCTTTCTACTCCTCCTGCCAACTGAATTTCGTCAACAAGACTTGTGATATAAACATAGACACCGTAATGCGCTATCACGCCAAGCAGTGTAAGTAGAAGAACAATTAAAACTGCCGGTATTTTTAACAGCGCAAATGGCGAGGAGCTTTTAGTCAGTTTCTCTCCCGGAATGGAGGGCAAGGCAAAAAAGCTGATTAAAGCAATAACAATAATAACGCCCCCAAGCCCAATAAACTCTGTTCGCCAGCCATAATCATTACCAATGGCGGTCATAATGGGCATCCCAATACTAATGCCCAAGGTAGTCCCTGCCATGATTACTGCAATCGCTTTCCCGTGATGCTGCTCATCTACCAATCGCATTCCGTATGCGGCAATCATTGGCCACATAACTCCAGCACAAATTCCACCGATAACTCTTAATACAATAATGATGGTGTAATCATAAACAAGTCCTGCAATAATATTGGAAATAGCGAACCCACCAAGTAAAATCAGCAACAAATATTTGCGGTTGAATTGCATGGTCATTGAAATAAGCGGAATTGCAAAAATTGCAGAAGCAATGGCGTAGTAACCCACCAAATTTCCTGTTTGTACCTCGCTAATATTTAAATCGGCCATCATTAGTGGTAGAACACCCGAAGGCATTAACTCCGACAGTATTCCTACAAAAGTTACAGACGACATCAATATCATAATCAGCCATGGAAAAACACTTTTAGTTTGTTCCACTAAGTTTTGTTTACTCATATTGTTTCTTTTTTACTTGTTTAAAATCTGGTAACTAATCTGATGTTAACTTAGTGTTAATTTGATAGATTGACAACACATCCCTGTTATTTATTTGACAATCTTATCGGTTAAAAATTGAATAATGGCATAGCTTCAGTTCCCTTTTAGCTAATGGCCGAAATCTTCAGTATTATCAGTGCAATGTTGAAAAAATAAAATATTTATGAGTATCAATCCAGTTTCGCTGCGGTTTTCAATTTAAGGATTTCACCCTTATAGGAATACAGCCATGGCAGTTATCAAAATAAAAAATGCTATCCTCTCAAAGCAAAAGATTTTTATGCTTACAGGTCTTACTTCAAAACCAATTCTATCTTAAAAAAACAAAAAACAGTCACCTTACAAACCAATATGTATATTATTGACAATCAATCACAAAGAACTGATATCCCTCATTGCACAAGAGTTATTTTAAACGTATATTGATAATATTAATAAAGAATTATTCGAAATTCTTAAACCTAAAACAGAAAGAATATGACATTGATAACTAAAAAAAACATTACCGAATTACACAATATAAATCAGGAAAATTGTATTTCAATTTTTATTCCAACACATAGAGCGGGTAAAAAAGTCTTGCAAGAAGAAGATCCACTATCTCTAAAAAACCAATTAAAAGATGTGAAAGAGAAGTTGACCCAAAAAGGTCTTAATTCTGATGAGATTGATACCTTAACACAGCCAGTCCAAAAACTAATCGATAATAGTTCGTTTTGGCGAGAGCAATCTGACGGTCTTGCCATTTTTGCAGCCGATGGTTTTTTTGAAAGTTACACACTTCCTGTTCACTTTAAAGAGCATAACTACCTATCAAATTCATTCTATTTAAAACCATTGATGCCTATGTTTGTAGGTGATGGTAGTTTTTATTTATTAAATCTTGAAAGGGACAATGTGAAATTATACGAATGTACAAAACACAGTTTTACCGAAATTGCCGTTGAAGATTTAATACCAGAAACCAAACAAGATCGCGTTGGTTTTGATTATGAAGAAAAAAACCTTCAATTTAGATCTGGAGCTACAGGATCTGGTCAACCTATGTATCATGGACAGGAAGCAGCTACGGGCAAAAGAAAAAATGAAATCAAAAAGTATTTTAGGGCCATTAATGATGGGCTTGCCACTGTTTTTAGAGACAAGACGATGCCATTGCTAATTGCGGCTCAAAGCCCCCTTTTTGACATCTATAAGGAAGTAAATAGTTATCAAAATCTCATGGAGGAAAGTTTAACGACCGATTTCAGCAATACCGACATTTTTGAGATCCATGAATTAGCTTGGGAAAGAATGGCCCCTGTATTCGATCAAAAACGAAAGGAAGACATTTCACAGTTCTTGGAAGAGCAAGGAAAGGGCACCACGTCGATTGGGATTGGCAAAATTTTACCAGCAGCCTTTCATGGTCAAATTGAAGCCTTATTTTGTGAAAATAAAGAAGATATTTTTGGTTCATATAAAGAGGAGAAGGATGTTATAACGGTTACTGAAGGTGAAGAAAATGACAAAAACATTTCATTAATGAATATAGCTGCCATAAAAACCTTCTTAAAAGGAGGCAATGTTTATTTATTAGATAAAGAAGAGATGCCAAATCCTAATTCAAGAGTAAATGCCTTGTATAGGTATTAAGAATAGCAACTAGATTTTGCCCCAATTCCTTATTTTTGGATAGAATTCCATACAGATTAACATAAACTGTATCCAAAAGTTTAGACCTATATATACTTAATTTTTAATAAAATGAGCTCGATATTCTATCGGGCTCATTTTTATTATAGTTTATATACAAATACACGTCTCGCTTTTTCATTAACTACTACTACAAATATTTTTTTAAGATCTAGAACTGAGGAATTATAATTACGTAAAAACCATTAACTTTGTTGGTGTAACTTATAGAAACAAACTCCTAAAAAGTTTTTCAATTTGTTGTGATTTTGTGAAATATTATGTCATTCAACCAAAGTAATTTAAGACTACTTACATCTTACTCTTTCTACATTGCTTTCATAATAAGCATTTTAGGATTAGCACTCCTTGTTGCAGATTTTGGTTTTAATCAATCCTCCCAGTTTCAGATTTATTTAAACACATGTTATTTTATAGTTCTCATTGTAGGTATTTCGACCACGTTATTACGTTATATCTTTAAATATAAATCCTTAAAGGTTAGCGTTTTAATTTTTGACAGTTTAACCATTCTACTCACGCTTGCCATTTTAATAGCTCATTTTTTTGGAGAAGAAGCGACCCAACATATAGCCACACTATATGATGACAATTGGGTTAAATTAGCCATAATACTGACCTTTATACGAGAATTTTCCGAACAGAACATTTCGTATAAACGAACATTTTTAAACCCTGCCCAATTATTTGTACTAAGTTTTTTGATCATAATTCTTATTGGATCTCTTTTGCTGATGTTGCCCAACGCTACCTATAATGGTATTTCTTATATCGACGCACTCTTTACGTCCACTAGTGCAGTATGTGTTACAGGACTAATAGTAGTGGATACGGGGAGCTACTTTACAACATTTGGGCAAACAATTATACTTATATTAATTCAAGTCGGTGGCCTAGGCATACTAACCTTTGCAAGTTATTTCAGCTATTTCTTTAAAGGTGGTGAAACTTATGAGAACCGATTGACATTAAGCGATATGACCGGTTCCAAAAAAATTGGAGAAGTGTTTTCAACTTTAAAACAGGTTATTCTGATAACTTTTTCCATTGAACTTTTTTCAGCGGTAATAATTTATTTCACACTCGACAAAACCATCTACCAAACATTTATAGAACGTGCATTCTTCTCGGTTTTCCACTCCATATCAGCATTTTGTAATGCAGGCTTTTCCACCTTATCAAATGGTCTGTTTGACAATGGCTTCAGATATAATTATTCATTACAACTTGTTATAATTTTCTCCTTCGTCCTAGGCGGACTTGGATTCCCTATTGTGGTTAATCTTTTGAAATACATAAAATATTTTTTTAAGAAAAAATTCTTGTTCTACTCGGGCAAGGAACAATTACACCAACCTTGGGTTTTAACACTTACAAGTCGTATTACATTGGTAACAACAGCTATTTTAATTATAGTAGGCACAATTCTGTTTTATCTAAATGAATATCATAATACTTTGGCTGAACATAGTGGTTTTGGCAAGATAGTTACCGCACTATTTGGAGCTACAACCCCTCGTACTGCGGGCTTTAACACCGTAGATATGAGCGCTCTTAATTTTTCTACTGTTCTACTTGTAATTCTGTTAATGTGGATTGGGGCATCGCCAGCCTCCACTGGAGGAGGTATAAAAACCAATACCTTTGCCATTGCAGTCCTCAACTTTTTAAGTCTTGCAAGAGGAAAAACAAGAATAGAACTTTTCCGTAGAGAAATTGCAGACATTTCAGTACGTCGTGCTTTTGCAGCCATTACGCTTTCTTTAATAGTTATTGGCTTAGGAATTATTTTAATTTCTATTTTTGATAGTGAAAAAACCCTTGTCAGTATTGCTTTTGAATGTTTTTCCGCCTACAGCACAGTGGGTTTAAGCGTGGGCATAACATCTAATTTAAGCATATATAGTAAACTTGTAATTATTGTTATTATGTTTATTGGTAGGGTAAGCATGCTTACTGTAATGATCGCCATCTTTAAAAAGGTAAAACAACAAAATTATAGGTATCCTATAGAGGAAATCACAATCAATTAAAAAACACCATCATGAAATATATAATTATAGGATTGGGCAGTTTTGGAGCATCTCTAGCAGTAAAACTTACGGAACAAGGTAATGAGGTAATCGGTATTGATTCCAATATGAATAGGGTCGATAGTTACAAAGAAAAGATTTCGCATACAATTCAAATGGATGCAACAGATGAATATACCGTGGCAGGCCTTCCATTAAAAGACACAGATGTTGTGATAATTGCAATTGGCGAAGATCAAGGTGCCAATATAATGGCAACTGCACTTTTTAAAAACCACCAAGTTAAAAGATTGATCAGTAGAGCTGTCAATCCGCTGCACGAAAAGGTGTTGCAAGCTATTGGAGTAGACGAAATCGTTCATCCAGAAGAGGAAACTGCAGAGCGTTGGGCAAAAAAACTATGCTTTAAAGGCGTAGTGGATTCTTATGAATTGAGTAATGATTATAGCATAGTAGAAGTTAAATTACCAAAGAAATATGATGGTAAAATGATACGCGATATCAATATAAGAGAAGATTTCAACCTATTGGTGTTGACAACTATTTCAAAAAAAGAAATTAAACCTCTCATAGGTAAAAGCAGAAAAATAGATAAAGTAAAAGGGGTAGCAAACCCCAATGACATACTTTTTAGTGAAGATTTATTGGTAGTTTACGGCGCCAATATTGACATTAAAAGATTTTTAAAAGATGAATAATCCAAAAAAACGTTGTAATAATTTAACTTAAACATATGAAATCGAGAAAATTATTAATGATTCCTGGCCCAATAGAATTTGAAAGTGAAGTTATGCAATGCATGGCAGTACCAACTCCAAGCCATGTTGACCCTGATTTTATAGATCTTTTTGCGAATAGCTTAAAACTAATGAAAGAGGTTTGTAAATGTCCATCCGGTCAAGCATTTATAGTGGCAGGAACAGGCACACTTGCTATGGATATGGCCGCAGCAAACCTTATAGAAACTGGCGATAAAGCACTTGTAATATCTACTGGCTATTTTGGTCTTCGTTTTGCCGAAATTCTAAAGCGATATGGAGCTGAAGTAGATGTGCTTGAAGCGGAAGTGGGCGACATTGTACCTATGGAGCTTATTGAGCAACAACTCCAGTCCAAAAGCTATAAACTTTTAACTTTTACCCATGTCGATACCTCAACCGCTGTATTAAACGATGCTAAAAGCATAGGTGATTTAGGTAGAAAACATAAGGTTTTGACAGTTCTTGACGGAGTTTGTTCTGTTGCTGGTGAAGAAATTAAGCAGGAAGAATGGGGAATTGATGTTGTACTTACTGCCTCACAAAAAGCAATAGGTGTTCCCCCAGGGCTGGCACTTTTAGTTATTTCTCAAAATGCAATTCAAGCTTTTGAAAAACGAACAAGTCCTGTTACTAATTACTATGGAGATTGGTCGAATTGGTTGCCAATAATGAAAGCTTATGAAAATAGACAAGCATCTTATTTTGGTACACCCGCAGTTAATCTTGTAATGGCTTTAGAAAAAAGTTTACAACTTATTGTCAAAGAGGGCTTGGATAATCGTTTTGACCGACACCTAAGAGCAGGAAAAGCCATGCGAGCTGCAATTAGTGCTTTAGGTTTGGAATTACTATCAAAAAATGAACAGGTATCTGCAAACACCTTATCAGCTCCTAAATATCCAAGTCAAATAGATACTACTACTTTTTTAAAAGCAGTAAATCAAGAAGGTATAATCTTAGCTGGTGGTCTTTTACCAGAATTAAAAAATGATTATTTTAGAATTGGCCATATGGGGTCGATAAACAGAAGCGATTTACTGGCAACAATTGGGGCCCTTGAAACAGCATTGAAAAAACATGGATATTTACACGAATTAGGCTCTGGAACAACCCAAATATTGAAGCATTTCTGATAAGAATAAAAAACAATGTTTTTAACATTTACAAAAACTACTGATTGGTATTGAATTAATTTGCTAGCATTAATTATGGCAAACCAATCCTTCGATCCCACGATTAATGTTCCTGATCAAATTCTAAAATATCTTTAGAATTAAATCCAATGTAGATGGTATCTTCAATGTTTTTATCCTGTGTCACTACCGTTAATTGTTCTCCCGACTCCAGCTTCAACAATAATTGAATAGAATCTCCAAGTTCAATTTTTTTAATGACTTGAGCTGCTGTCAGGAATTCACAATCAGAATCGATAGACGAAGGACTCACTTTAATCTTTTCATTCCGGATGGCATGACAACAAGTTTCATTTAACGGACATCGAAACGCATTTTGTAAGTTTTTATTGATGTGCACAGTGCTTCCAAATAATGAAGCTACATACAAGGTATTGGGATTTATATATAGATTTGCAGCCACATCTTTTTGAATGACCTTGCCATTTTGCAAAATCAAAATCTCATCTGCTACAGAAAGTGCATCTTGTGTATCGTGAGTAACAAATAATACGGTAACTTCTGTCTTCTTAATAATATCAAAAACCTCATTTCTTAACTGTGTACGCAACATGGTATCGAGGTTACTAAAAGGCTCATCTAAAATTAACAACGAAGGTTCTGGCGCAAGGGCTCTTGCTAATGCTACGCGCTGCTGTTGCCCACCTGAAAGTTGATGTGGATACCGTTGGCCCATATCACTTAAACCAACCAAATCAAGCATTTCTTGCGCTCTTTTTTTCTTGTTCTTTACTTTTGAAATCCCGTATAACACATTTTCCGAAATCGTTAAGTGTGGAAATAGGGCATATTCCTGAAAAACCAATCCAATCTTTCTTTTCTCAGGTTGCACAAATTTATCTAAAGAAGCAATGACCTTACCACCCATTTCAATGCTACCATGATCGGGTCTTTCCAGGCCTGCAATTAAGCGAACCAAAGTTGTTTTACCACTTCCACTTTCTCCTACAATAGCACAGACCTGCCCTGCCTTCAAATTAAAAGTCACGTCTTCTATGGCGTAATTCTTACCTTTGTCAAAACTTTTTGAAAGAGATTTTATTGTTAACATGGTTATTTTTTGATCAATAATTTATTTAAAAATATCACGGGTATCATGGCTGTAAAGATAATGAAAAGAGACGGGATTGAAGCCTCCATAACCATCTCATCACTTGCATATTCAAAAGCTTTTACTGCTAACGTGTCAATATGATAAGGTTTCAAAATAAGAGTTAAAGGCAATTCTTTCATCACATCGATAAAAACCAAAATTACAGCACTAAATACTCCTGTTTTAATCAGCGGGAATTCAATCTTAAAAAAGGTTTTTAAATTTCCTACGCCTAAAACCTTAGAAGAATCCGGAATAGAATCGTCTACTTTTAAGGCGGTGGAATCTATGGGATTATACGCTACGGCCAAGAAACGAACGGCGTAAGCATAAAGTAGCGCTATTAGAGTTCCATTAATGATTAACCCAGAATCTATTCCAAAATTAGCAAGCACTGAAATTAGCCATTTGTCTAATGCGAGCGTAGGAATCATAATTCCGATGGCAATTACCGCTCCTGGAATGGCATATCCCAAAACTCCAATTCTAGAAATATTTTTAATGGCACGAAGGGTGCTCCATTTTGAGAAGTATATGAGTAAAAGCGCAAAAAACACCGTGATAATTGCCGATGAAATGGCAATGGCAAAGCTTTGAAGTGAAATGATGATAAACTCCATATCAAAAACAGTAGATGCCGTTAATACAGCCCAATAAATCAATTGTGCCACAGGTAAAATAAACCCTAAAAGAATAGGTAGAAATACTACAGAAAATATAAGCCATTGCATACTTCCTTTAGGTTCTTTTCTCTGAATTTGAGTACTATTTATTTTTGAAGAAGTGAATTTGATTTTTCGAACTTGCCATTTTTCAAAAAGGATTAACGCAAAAATAATGATGATTAATAATGCCGATAAATACACGGCTGTTTGAGGTTCTTCGAGTGAAAACCAAGATCTAAAAATTCCAGTCGTAAAAGTATTTACACCATAATATTTAGCCGCACCATAATCATTTAGAACTTCCATTAATACCAAAACCAATCCAGCAACAATAGCTGGCCTGGCAAGTGGCAACATGAGTTTGAAAAAAGTTTTCCCTTCTCCAACCCCTAACATTTTAGAAGCTTCGAGCAGATTATTGGCTTGATTAAGAAAGAATGCCCTTGCGCTAACATATACATAAGGAAACAGAGAAATACTCAATACAAATGCAAGCCCTGCTCTGTTCATGATATCAATGCGTATAAAATCCAGACCGAGTTGTCGGAATATGAGATCCATACTACCTCCGTAATCGAAAATTCCAGCATAAGCATATCCAACAATATAGGAAGGAATTGCCAGCGGAAGAATTAGTAGCCATTCCATTTGTTTTCTGAAAAGAAAGTCGAAGCGCGACACAAACCACGCAGAAGAAACTCCCAAAACCAAAACGATTATACTACAAACGATGACGAGATATAAAGAATTCCAAAGGTATTCCGGCAATAAATATTCAACGATGTGACTCCATGATTCACCAGGACCAGAAAACAGCTCTACACCAATAAATATGATGGGCAAAGCTAAGAAAAACACAATGGCCAGTGTAAAAACTGACCATCTGTTACTATCTCTTTTAAGTCTTTTAATCCTCGTTTTTAGGGAGAATGCTTCGTTTTTACTTCCACCCTGCTTCATCAAAAATCAAAACTGCTTTTTTATTAAATGCTCCTAACTTGTTTAACTCTAAATTATCTTCTTTAAAATCTCCCCAATCCTTAATATCTTTAACTGGCTCTACACTTTCTAAAATAGGATACTCGTAATTGGCATCCGTAAATACCTGTTGGGCTTCGTCGCTAATTAAATATTCAATAAATAAAATGGCATTCTCTTTATTTGGCGCATACTTAGCAACCCCTGCTCCACTTACGTTTATGTGTGTGCCTCTATCCTCTTGGTTTGGGAAAAACAAACCTATTTGTTGCGCTGTTTTTACTTCCTCGGCATCTGGAGAATTTAGCATTTTCCCGATATAATAGGAGTTAACAATTGCCAAATCGCCTTCTCCGGCGACCATTGCTTTTACTTGATCTCTATCTGAACCTTTTGGAGAACGTGCCATATTTGCTACAATTCCCTTAGCCCAAATCTTGGCCGCTTCCTCACCATCGTTGGCAATAATCGAAGCCATTAAGGACTGGTTATAAATATTAGAAGAAGATCTTACCAAAATTTTTCCTTTCCACTTTGTATTCACTAAATCCTCATAAGTTGAAAGTTCCTCTGGTTTCACTCTATCTTTTGCGTAAGCAATAATTCGGGCTCTTTTGGTTAATCCAAACCATTGGTTATCGGCATCTTGTAAATGTGAAGGAATCGAACTTTCTAAAAGTTCAGATTCGATGCTTTGTAATAATCCTTCATCTTTAGCGCGACTTAATCTTCCAGCATCTACGGTAATCAAAACATCGGCAGGAGATTGCTTTCCTTCCATTTTCATTTTCTGAATCAACTCGTCTGCACTGGCATTGATTACTTTTACTTTGATACCCGTCTTCTCTTCAAACATTTTGAAGATATCTTGGTCTGGCTGATAATGACGGTGTGTGTATACATTTACGACCTGATCCTTGATAATTTCTTGAGCTGCAGAATTGTCTTTCTTTTTGCTCTCATTTCCGCAAGCAACCAATAAGGAAAACGTTGCTATAGCTAATAGTAATTTTTTCATTGTATCTTTTTTCGAACTGCAAATATAACAATTTAGAATAGATATAAATAAGAATAGCGGTTATCATAATAATAAATTAACTTGTGTTTAGCATAACAGGAAGATATGATGTTGTATTTTCATATTGGTTTACTAAACAAATGAGCCGAGTAATATAACAAGACCAAAGTATTGGCAAACTGTAACTGTATTCTAGTATGAAAAAGATTTTGTAATCTTGAATTGCAACTTGAGCTAAACGTTATTGGATTGAAATTAGAAGAAAAAGCTGTCATGTTACTCACTTTTAAGTTATAAACACCCTAATATGGTCAAAGAAAACCAAACCAATTCAACTAATAAGTTGGTAATTAATTCATGAATATGATAAATTTAAACAAAGCAGTTAGTGCATTAACAGTGAGATTGATTTTAGGTTTAATTTTTTTAATGCAAGGATTTGGGAAAATCTTTTCTTGGGGCATGGAAAAAGTAATTAATGCAGATTTTTTTCATGGAACTTTCAAAGGTTTATTGCCCGACTTTATAATATATGCAACAGCATATTACACTTCATATATTGAGTTGATTGGAGGGTTTCTCTTAGTATTAGGATTTAGAACTAACTATGCCTTGTATGCACTTGCATCTGTTTTAGTTATTGTGACTTTTGGACATGGATTAGCCGAGCCTATTTGGGATTTATCCCATGTTATGTATCGAACCATTCTACTAGTGACCTTGCTAATATTACCAAAAGAATGGGATACGTTTTCAATAGATAGCATGATTAAGAAATATGCTTATGCCAACAAAACCTAAACTGCATTAAAATCCAGAATGGCAAAAGCCTTTAAGCTTCATGATACTTAACCAATAACGAATGATAAAATCCTTTAATCGGCACCAAAAAAGTTATTCCTGTTATAGATGCACAGATTAGGATTGGTAAGAGACGTAATTAATAGCGCCTCTTACTATAATCCCATATAAAACTAAACCTCTACTGGCGTCATATTTGCAGCATGTTCCGCTACAATATGTCCATATACCAAACCTTGACAAATGGTTCCTCCAGCGCCTGGATAAACTCTTCCAAATATATTGGCGGCGGTGTTCCCTACTGCATACAAGCCTTCAATTGCGGTTTTATCTTCCCGTAAAACCCTGCCATGCTCATCTGCTACTAAACCTCCACAGGTTCCTAAATCGGAAAGAACCACTTTTACGGCATATAATTTTCCTTTAAGTGCCAGTAAATTAGGATTGGGTTTAACTGTTGGATCCCCATAATATCTATCGTAAGCACTTTCTCCTCTTTGGAAATCTTCGTCTTTACCCGTTTCCGCTAAGGCATTGAACCTAGCAAAAGATTCTGTAAAATTCTTTTCAGGTAAGCCTGTCAACTTTGCAATTTCTTCAGCTGAATCTGCTGTAAAAGCAATTCCAGCATCATACCATTCTTTTGGCAACTTGGCTCTTGGGAAAACAGAACCGCCAAGTATATATCTATTTCGATAGGTTTGGTCGAATACCAACCACATATCTCCAATGGGCATTCCTGCTTTTTCATCTGCCAAGAGTTTTTGACCAAAGCTCATGTAATCCGTAGCTTCATTAATAAACCTCTTGCCTGTAGCATTAACAATAAAGCTACCTGGCAACGAACGCTCGGCCAAAAGAACCATTGGGTTTTCTCCTTTCTTTAATGGAGAAATAGCTGGGAACCACCAAGATTCCTGCATGAGAGCTATGTCGGCACCAATCTTCTGGGAAAGCACAATTGCATCTCCCGTATTTCCTTCTGCTCCAAAACTATAGTTTTCACCCAAAGATTTGGATTGATATTTTTGACGCATAAGCATGTTGTGGTCAAATCCACCAGCGGCCAATACGACTCCGCGTGTTACTTTTATTTCTATTTTTTTGCCTTCGTGATCTACAATCGCTCCAATTACACGTTCGCCATCCATCAGCAACTCCACTAGTTTCGTATTGGTTGCAACGGGAATGTTATTGTTGATGGCTCCAGCAAATAAACCAGCAGCTATTGCCTGACCTCCGGCTACCAAATCTTTACCAACTATTTTACCTCCTACACCTTGAAAAAGTCTTTTGAAGATAATAGGAAAAGCCTTTCCTGGCTTACGCATCATTAGGTTCATCCATTTATAATCGTATCCGGTTATCGGCATGGGCATTGGGGACTCCATAAGACCTGGTCTAAATCTTGAAATCTCATCTCCTAGTCTTTTCAAATCAAAAGGCTCACACTCGCACGTTCTTCCCAAGGCATCTCCTCCAGGTTCTTCTGGATGATAGTCGGAATAACCTTTGGCCCAAAAAAACTTCATCGGAGTTGTGCGTCGCAGCATTTCCACTGTGGCATTTCCATGCTTAAGAAAAGATTGCCATCGTTCTGGTGGCGAATCGTTTCCCACTAAAGCTTGGAGGTATTTCTCTGCTTTTTCCAGAGTATCCTTTGAGCCATTCTCTATTAGAATCGGGTTTGCCGGAATCCAAAAAGCACCACCTGATAGCGCGGTGGAGCCACCAACGTATGCCGTTTTTTCAACGATCAAGCTTTTTAATTTTTTTTCATGTCCTGCCAAGGCCGTAGCAATTCCGGTTCCCGAGCCTATAATAAGCAAATCTACCGTTGTATTTGCCGCCAGCACTTCTGCTGAATTTGTTGATTTCTTCATATATATTTTTCTACTTATTAAACCAATTAGTGAAACCCATTAGAATTTATATTCTGATCTGAACCTCCTAAAAAAACAATAATATCTCCCCTACTATACATTTCTTTTTAAAGATTTTTGGTCTTGCAGGAAAGTGTCTTTTCTCAATGATTATATTTAAAAGGTAAACTAAGCTTTTAATACCAGTAATACTATGAGGGAAGTCATTGTCCATCTCATATCATTTTAGCGGCAGTTTTAAATTGTAAGGAGTTGCTTAAAGGATGGCAATAACTTATAATGTGAATGATTCTTTTATACACAATAATCTTATTCACACACACTTATAGACAAATCAATTCTCAAATAGAAAAATAGAATCCAAAATAATTTTAAATTCACACTTCGAATTCTTTTCAAGAAAAAAATGGAGATTAAGATCTAAAATTCATTTAATATTATTAGAAACTGTATCTCGCTAAGAAAAAATTGCATCCTCTTTTTGGTTTTCTAACCTAGTATTAATTAGAGGATATATTTACTCTGTTTTTTTAACAAATCCAAATATTTAATCAAGAAAACATTTCAATGCTGTGTACTTAATTTTACATATTTCATCGTTAAACCAGAATCAAATCCACACACCTTATTTCATTTTTAAAAATACATTTACTAAATATCAAATCATTGTTAATCAGCTATTTAAGCAAACATATTGCCTTTCAAATTTTGGTAAATACTAAATATGTTCTCTTTATATATAGTATTTTTATTCATATATTTCAACTCTGAACAACTGACTGAAAGTTTTAATAAGGTACAAACTGCAGTAATTATTGATTCTTATTTCTCTCTGAAAAGTTCTACAAAATTAAAAAACGAAATTTAATAAAAACAACTGTAGGTTATAACATGCATAAAAACGCTTAATTTAGTGCCTAATCAAAAGGAAGATGCATGTTTGCTTTCCGTTAGTACATCTAAAAAATTACGTCAAACCTATAAACTTTCACCTTTTGAAAACTTCAATCCTTTCCCCTCAGCATTTCCTCACCACTAAATGGTCCGGCGGAAGCAGTACGCAACTTTATATTTTTCCTGCTAACGCCTCTTTTACAGAGCGAAATTTTGAGTTAAGAATAAGTACGGCTAAAGTAGAAGTTGAAGAATCTACTTTCACGGCCTTGCCAGGTATTCATCGGAAACTTATGATTTTGGAGGGAGAAATCAGCATAAACCATGAAGGTCAATACAGAAAACATCTTAAACCTTTCAATGTAAATAATTTTAGTGGAGATTGGAAAACCACCTCCATAGGTACCTGTACTGATTTTAATGTTATGACCACAGGCCAAAGACAATGCGAATTATATTATTTAGCGATGGGAGCAATTAGCAGTTATAAGTTAAAACCCAAAGAGACATGCAAGAATCTGTTTTTATACGCTACTTCCGGTGCTATTCATGTGCAGCTTATGGATGTAAATTACATTTTGGCAACAGGAAACTTATTGGTTATCGAAAACCTAAGTGTTTCTTATATTTCTATCAATAGTGATGAAGATTTCGGGCTTGTAGTATTGGAAATAAATTAGTAACCCTACCTCAAATAAGGACACCTAATTCCACCTTAAGAAACACCGTTTTCCTTCTAACTTATAATGTGATTGTTTTAAATCCACTTTCTTGCAAACCAAACAAGTAGATGAACCCATCAGGGGTAAATGCAATAGAACTGTGATAATCAGTTTTTTTCAAATCGAAGTGATTCATGGCAGCTTCACATACAACAATACGAATCCCAGCCTTTTCACTGATTTCAATAAAAGACTTCATGCTTTCGTCGGTAGCTAAGTCTTTAACTACTGGACCAATTAATACAATATTGAAATCCATTTTCAGATTATTGGATTTAAGGCCCTTACCTGTCATTACAGCTGCTTGAAAGTAGCGAGCATTTGAAACGAGAATAGCATATTTCCCGTCTTGTTTAACAGAGTTTTCAATAGCTGAAACACTTAATGATTGTGCGGTAGCCGGACTGTAAAAAACAGATCCTACAAAAACAAAAAGGATCATTAAAAACTGATTTTTCATACTTTCTTTTTAAGAATTGGATTAACTATTATAAATAAGTGAACTGATATCACAAATGCAAAGATAAGCTATCAATTATCCTCTAACTGTAACATTGGTTACTCAATAAAGTTTAAAGTTAAAAGGCGAATTTAAAAGAAAATTGAATTTGAAAAGTTCTTTAATCTGTTTTCAAAACTTCTTCTGGTTGGATTCCTTAAGCGTTTCTTCTTTCGTTTAAAATACAATAATTAGTATGGATTCTTATTCAGGTCGCCATTGGCAGAGTAGATTTTCGGGGCAGAATAATTTTTTTTCAAAGTCAAATCGTATTCACTTTCGTATTCATTTTGCAATTCCTGCGCAAGATAATCAAAAATCGTATGCATAAAAAAACGGTTTAGCGAAAGCCAA
>NZ_DATGNO010000119.1:0-3621 GCF_035306705.1 Xanthomarina sp. | reverse complement strand
TTATGAACACATCTTTTATAAACTTCAAAAAAGCTTCGGTTTCTATTATTTTTCTGTTCATCTCGTTTTTAGGTTTTAGCCAAGCTGAAACCAGTAAATGGAAGATTCAAATGGCGCTTGGTGTAAACAATCCGAGTTCGAGTGGATTTGTAAGTGGATTTGATGCGAAACCTATAAATTTTCCAACCATCAATCTAGGTTTGCAACACATGTTTAAAAGGCAATTTGGTGCGAAATTGGATTTCGGATTCAACAGAATTTCACACGATAATAATTCGCCATATTTTAAGGTAAACTATACTAGAATAAACGCACAATTTATTTACGACCCAACTCCCATTATCAATTTTTTACCTATTGGGATGGGAGTTGTTGGACATGCTGGACCTGGGTTTAGCATGATAAGTCCTTTAGGTGAATATGGAGAAAATAAAACCTCGTTTTTGAATGTCATGGCTGGAATTGAATTTCATTACAGCATTACTGACGTACTTACAATTTATTTGGACACCTCTTATATATATGGTTTTAGTAGCGATTTCGATCCGGTTTCTAAAGGTTTCGGATCGTTTAACGGGAATTTATTAACTGCAACCATTGGAGTGTCTTACTCTTTAAGTGGTTGTTATTATTGCGATTAATGAACACGGAGAAAATTATATTAGGTATTGATCCAGGAACAACCATTATGGGATTTGGTCTTATAAAAGTAGTTGGAAAAAACATGCAGTTTCTGCAGTTAAATGAATTGGACTTAAAAAAGTACGACGATCATTATTTAAAATTGAAACTTATTTTTGAACGTACCATTGAACTCATAGAAACGCATCATCCAGATGAAATTGCTATTGAAGCACCTTTCTTTGGAAAGAATGTACAAAGTATGCTAAAGCTTGGGAGAGCGCAAGGCGTTGCAATGGCGGCAGGTTTAAGTAGAGAGGTGCCAATTACGGAATATTCGCCTAAAAAAATAAAAATGGCGATTACCGGAAATGGAAATGCCAGTAAAGAACAAGTGGCAAAAATGTTGCAAAGTTTGTTAGGTCTTAAAACGATACCCAAAAACCTGGATTCTATGGATGGTTTGGCGGCAGCTGTTTGCCATTTTTACAATGCAGGAAAAATTGAAATAGGCAAAAGCTACACGGGATGGAGTGCTTTTGTAAAGCAAAATGAAGATCGTGTTAAAAAATAAACAGTTTTCATTGGTAGTTAGAAGTCCATTAGTATAAAGAAATATGGAAAAAGAAATTGAGTCTGAACGTTTAAGTAAGAGTTCTTCCCATTTCGTGAAGTTAGAAGGAGCTGGTATTTACATCCACATTCCATTCTGTAAGCAAGCTTGTTTTTATTGCGATTTCCATTTTTCGACTTCTTTAAAGAAAAAAGACGAACTGGTTCTTGCTTTATCAAAAGAGTTGGTTTTACGTAAAGACGAATTTAAAAATCTAACGGTTGAGACTATTTATTTTGGAGGTGGAACACCTTCGTTATTAAAAAATGAAGAATTACAATTATTGATTGATACTGTTTATAAAAACTATCACGTATCAGAAAATCCTGAAATTACTTTAGAAGCTAATCCGGACGACTTAACTTCTAAACGAATTAAAGAATTAGCCATTTCACCAATAAACAGACTTTCCATTGGTATTCAATCTTTTTTTGAAGACGATTTAAAAAGTATGAATCGTGCGCATTCTTCAGAAGAAGCAAAAAACTGCTTACTTGAGGCAACACGCCATTTCGACAATATTACTATCGATTTAATTTATGGCATTCCAGACATGAGTTTGGAGAAATGGAACGAAAATCTTCAAATGGCTTTTGGTTTTGGCGTAAACCATATTTCTAGTTATGCGTTGACCGTCGAACCTAAAACAGCTTTGGATACCTTCATAAAAAAAGGGATATATCCGCCAATGGATGATGAGTTGGCTCAGCTTCATTTTAATCATCTAATATTAGAAACCGAAAAACAAGGTTTTGTGCATTATGAAGTTTCCAATTTTGGAAAACCTAATTACTTTTCTAAACACAATACCAGTTATTGGCTAGGAAAACCGTATTTAGGAATTGGACCTTCGGCACATTCATTTCATGGAAATACAAGAAGTTGGAATGTTTCAAATAATACTAAATATATAAAAAGTATTGAAGAAGAAATACTGCCAAGTACTTCGGAAATCCTGACAGTAAAAGAGCAGTACAACGAATATGTGATGACTGGTTTACGGACTATTTGGGGAGTTTCATTACAAAAAGTTGCTAAGGATTTTGGGGAGGTTTATCTCACTTATTTAGTAAAAACTTCAGAAAAATTTATTAAAAACGATTTACTTGTCATTTCCAGTAATTTGGATGTAAAGCAAAACACAATTGAAAAATTGAAAACAACCGAAAAAGGATGGTTTTTAGTAGATGGAATTGCTGCAGAGCTGTTTATGATTTAGTATATTTGTTTAGAACCATTTAGTAAACCCTAATACAGAATATATGCTGGCTACCATAGAATATAATTCGAAAAAACGACAAATAGATTTATCGAAACCTTTGGATATCTCTATTCCTTTAAGAGCTTCAGAAAGCAATGTAAATGCCTGGTATTTAGAAGCCCCTAGAATTGAGGCTGTTAAGGATGGTGAATGGGTTGCAAGTGTGGCAGAAGGAGCCGATATAAACTTCAATAATATCTGGTTTAATCCACATGCACATGGAACACATACCGAATGTGTTGGACATATTACCGAAAAAGTACACTCCATTAACGAGAGTTTAAAACAGTTTTTCTTTTTAGCTGAACTTATTACGGTTGCTCCAGAAAAGAAAGGAAAAGACTTTGTTATTTCTAAAAAACAGCTTGATTTTGCCTTAGGAAACAAAAAACGCGATGCTTTAATTATTAGAACAATTCCTAATACCAAAGAAAAATTATCGCATCAATATTCTCATACCAATCCGCCTTATTTATTATCGGAAGCAGCTATTTATTTACGTGAAAAAGGCATAAAACACTTACTCGTAGATCTGCCGAGTATTGATAAGGAAAAGGATGATGGCGAATTATTAGCTCACCACGCCTTTTGGAATACTGCAGGAAGAACACGAATGGACGCTACAATTACAGAGTTTATTTTTGTTCCGAATTCCGTTATAGATGGCACATACTTTCTGAATATACAAATTGCACCTTTCGAAAACGATGCTTCGCCAAGTAGGCCTGTTTTATATGAAATATTTGAATAAATATGAAGTCTGCTTTAAAGATTGAAGAACTCATGATGTTTGTCTTAGGCATCTTTGCTTTTAATCAATTGGATTTTGCTTGGTGGTGGTTTTTACTGCTTCTTTTAACTCCAGACATTGGAATGTTAGGTTATGTGGTCAACACTAAAATTGGCGCTTTCACCTATAATATCTTTCACCATAAAGGAATCGCTATTGTGGTTTATTTATTTGGAATTTATTTTCAAAATGAGGTCTTTCAATTAATAGGAATCATACTTTTTTCTCATGCTTCATTAGATCGGATTTTTGGCTATGGTTTAAAATTCAACGATAGTTTTAAACACACCCATTTGGGCGATATATAATTCCGTAATAAAAATTCTTCAATTAAAT
>NZ_DATGNO010000118.1:0-4839 GCF_035306705.1 Xanthomarina sp. | reverse complement strand
GTTTTTCAGAATCAATATATACATAAATTTTATGGGTTGTAACAGTTGCTCAACTGGAAAAGACGGACAACCAAAGGGTTGTCAAAACAATGGCACTTGTGGTACAGATAGTTGTAATAAGCTAACTGTGTTCGATTGGTTAGCCAACATGTCTCTTCCTAATGGCCAAGAACCTTTTGATTGGGTAGAAGTGCGTTTTAAAAACGGCAGAAAACATTATTATAAAAATTCAGAAAAATTAACCTTAAGCATTGGAGATGTGGTGGCAACACAGGCTCAATTTGGCCATGATGTTGGTATGGTTACGCTTACAGGCGAATTGGTTAGAATCCAAATGAAACGTAAAAAAGTTTCTGAAACGGATGATGAAATCTTGAAAATATATCGAAAAGCATCACAAAAAGACATTGATATCTGGTCTGAATATAGAGACAAAGAAGAACCAATGAAGGTGAAGGCGCGTCAATTTGCGATCGAAATTAAATTGCAAATGAAAATTTCGGATATTGAATTTCAAGGCGATGGTAGTAAAGCCACATTTTATTATACAGCCGAAGATCGTGTAGATTTTAGAGAGCTTATTAAAATGTTTGCTAGAGAGTTTAAAACCCGAATTGAAATGAAGCAAGTTGGCTTTCGTCAAGAAGCTTCCAGATTGGGAGGAATTGGGTCTTGTGGTAGAGAACTATGTTGCTCTACATGGTTAACAGATTTCCGTTCGGTTAGCACTTCGGCTGCACGATACCAACAATTATCTTTAAATCCTCAAAAACTGGCAGGACAATGCGGGAAATTAAAATGTTGTTTAAATTACGAATTGGATACGTATTTAGATGCACTTAAAGACTTTCCGAGAACAGATGCCAAGCTAATCACAGAAAAAGGAGTAGCAGTATACCAAAAATCGGATATTTTTAAAGGTCATTTATGGTATGCCTACGAAGGCGAATGGAGCAATTGGCATATAATTACAAAAGATCAAGCCAAAGAAATTTTAGAATTGAATAAGAAAAAAGAAAAAGTAGCAAGTTTGGAAGAATACGCTATAGACCTTATTCAAGATACTAAAAATGAATTTGAAAACGTTGTAGGACAAGATAGTTTAACGCGTTTTGATACTCAAAAACCTCATAAAAAGAATAAAAGCAAAAGCAGAAATAAAAAAAGAAGAAAACCCCAAAACAATAGTAATAATGCGAAATAGTGCCTTGTTCCTTCTTTTGGCCTTTGTTTTAGCATCTTGCGATTCTAAAAGTGTTTACGACACTTATAAATCTGTGCCCAATAAATGGCATAAAGATTCTATAATTAGCTTTAAGATACATCCACCAGATACATTAAATTCGTATAACCTATTTGTAAACCTTAGAAATAATAACGATTATAAATATAACAACCTGTTTTTAATTGTCGAGATGAAATTCCCACATGGAAAAACCATACAAGATACTTTAGAGTATAAAATGGCACAACCTAATGGAGAATTTTTAGGCACAGGATTTGCAGATATCAAAGAAAATAAGTTGTGGTATAAAGAACAGGTGGTTTTTAATGAAGCTGGAGATTATACGGTTAACATACAACAAGCCATGAGGGAAAATGGGGAGGAAAAAGGCGTTGTTGATTTAGAGGGAATCACTGATATTGGATTTCGGATTGAAAAAACTGAAAAGTAATTAAGATAATTTTTTAAACTTAAGACCGTTTAACCTTAAGTTATGTAACATATATGGCTAAAGAAAAAAAGAAACAAACAGAAAAAACACAAGATTTTTCAACCTATGTTCGCTGGTTTTGGAAACTGTTTATTGCAGGTATTTTATTTGTTGTACTGCTATTTCTATTAGCGTCTTGGGGCGTTTTTGGTGAGCTTCCAGACTATACCCAATTAGAAAACCCGAAGACAAATCTAGCCACAGAAATTATTTCTTCAGATGGAAAGACTCTAGGGAAGTTCTATTTTAATGACAACAGAACACCTGTAAGTTTCGATGATTTGTCGCCAGACTTGGTGGATGCTTTAATTGCTACTGAAGACGCTCGTTTTCATGAGCATTCAGGAATTGATGCTCGTGGAACTTTAAGAGCTTTCTTTTTCTTGGGAAAAAGAGGAGGAGCCAGTACGATTTCCCAACAGTTGGCACGTCAGTTATTTGTTGGTGTTCGTTCAAAAGGCTGGGATAAATATACTCAGAAACTAAAGGAATGGGTAATTGCCATTCGTTTAGAGCGTCAATATACCAAAGAAGAAATTATTGCCATGTATTTTAATATCTACGACTTTGGTAATAATGGGGATGGCATTCGTTCTGCATCCAGTATTTATTTCGATAAAGAACCTAATGAATTAGACCTTAAAGAGTCGGCTATGTTGGTAGGCATGTTTAAAAACTCCTCCCTCTATAATCCGAGAGAACACAGAAATCCAATTGGTACCAGAAACAGACGGAATGTGGTTTTAAGCCAAATGGAGAAATATAATTATATTTCTGAAAAAGTGATGGATTCTCTTCAAAAAACGGAATTGGATTTACGCTATTCGCCACAATCACATCGCGATGGAATTGCTACTTATTTTAGAGCATATCTAGATGGTTTTATGAAAGATTGGATTAGAAACAATCCAAAACCAGATGGCGAAAAATACAATTTATATGGCGATGGTTTAAAAGTCTATACAACCATAGATTCCAGAATGCAAAAATATGCCGAAGATGCCGTGTTACAACACATGCCAAGGCTACAAGCAGAATTTGATAAGCAAAATACTCCAGATAGAAATCCAACAGCTCCATTTTTAGAATTGAGCAAAAGTGATATTGATGCACTTATGAATCGTTCTATGAGACAAAGTGAACGTTGGAGACACATGAAATTCGATTTAGAAAAAAGTGATGATCAAATTATTGCCGCTTTTAATGAGCCAACGCAAATGAGTGTTTTTTCGTGGAAAGGCGAAATAGATACCATTATGAAACCTATGGATTCGATGCGTTATTATAAGTCGTTTTTGCATCCAGGCATGATGTCTATGGATCCACAAACCGGCCATGTAAAAGCTTGGGTTGGCGGTATGAATTACAGACATTTTCAATACGATCACGTAAAACAAGCTAGAAGACAAGTGGGTTCCACATTTAAACCCTTTGTTTACGCAACGGCCATAGATCAATTGCATTTATCGCCATGCGACGAGCTTCCTAACACACAAATAACTATAGAAGCTGGAAAATTTGGAAATCCGGAGCCATGGACACCTAAAAATTCCGATGGGCAATATGGTGGATCACGAACTTTAAAAAGTGCCTTGGCAAATTCCATAAATACAATTACAGCTCGATTAATGGATAAAGTTGGGCCACAACCTGTGGTCGATTTGGTAAAGAAATTAGGTGTGGAAGCAGAGATTCCTGTAGTACCTTCCATTGCCTTAGGAACAGCCGATTTAAGCGTTTACGAAATGGTTGGAGCGTATTCCGCCTTTGCTAATAAAGGGGTTTATACCAAGCCTGTTATGGTAACACATATAGAAGATAAAAACGGTACTATTTTGTATCAATTTACACCAGAAACCAGAGATGTGCTAAGTGAGGAAGCTGCTTATGTTACTGTTAAGTTAATGGAAGGTGTAACCGAAGGAGGTTCGGGAGCAAGATTAAGACGTACTTGGATGCCAGAAAGTGGTGTTTACAAAGAAATAATGACAGGTTATCCATACGGATTTACAAATCCGATTGCTGGTAAAACAGGAACAACCCAGAACCAAAGTGATGGATGGTTTATGGGCATGGTTCCAAACTTGGTAACTGGAGTTTGGGTTGGTGCCGAAGATCGAGCAGCACATTTTAGAACCATTACTTACGGACAAGGAGCTTCTATGGCATTGCCAATTTGGGGCGTATATATGAAAAGTTGTTTTGCAGATGAAACTTTAGACATATCGACTTCCGCTTTTGAAAGACCTTTAGAACTTACCATAGAAGTAGATTGTGCCAATTATGATCCTGATGGTCATTCAGATAATTCGACGCCAGGTGTTAAGATGCCTGACGAATTGGATTTCTAGCTTATCACATAATAGAAACATATAAATTTTGCCATTCTTTTTAGAATTGCTTTTTTATTTTCTCTCCTTTTTTTTACTTAAAAACTTTTTTTGACAGTAATTACGGAAAAACCGTAATGGTTTTTCAACTTTTCGATGAACGGCATAAATTTCTTACAAATCCTTGCATATTTAGTTTTTTTTTTTTTTTACGTTTGGACTGTTGAAAGGAAAGACATTAAGTTTTGTATTCTTAATAATCTTGCTTGAAATATGTTTAGATTGGATTTATTTTAGTTTTTCTCCCAAAACTAACTAATAGCATAAACCTCTAAATTATTTAAATTAAACTTATGAAAAAAACTAAATTACTGAACAGATTATTATTGCTTTTAATAGCAACTACGTTAACTTTAAATTCTTGTAGCAATGAAGAATATGAAGGGAATTTTAATTCCAATGAAAATCAAACGTTTCAAGGCATTGAAATAACGGAAGATATTGCTAAAGAAGTAGCCCTAAATTTTTATAACAGAACCTATAGATCAGGAGGTGAATTAGCAAGAAATGAACAACAAACATCAAGAGTTGAATCTACAGAAATAATTAAAGACTTTAATGATGACACGGGTATTTACATTGTTAATATAGAACCAGAAGGCTTTGTTTTAGTGACTTCAAATTCTAAAAACGTACCAATTGCAGCTCATTCTGAAACTGGAAATTTCGAATTAAATGAAAACTCACCAGATGGACTAAAAAGTTGGATTGCAGAAAACATTATCTTTAACGAT
>NZ_DATGNO010000117.1:0-15218 GCF_035306705.1 Xanthomarina sp. | reverse complement strand
ATACACGAAAACGTTGGCAAAAATTAAAAAAAAACAAAATGCACAAATTTAAAACTATACTATTACTGTCATTCTTACTTATTTTAACAATAGGATGTAGTGATAATGATAACAACATTGATAGTGATGATGATGTTAATGTTGATGATTGTACATATGGAAGTGTACAATTAAACAATCAAAACGATGTAGATAATTTTATTAATACTTGTTATGACACTATTGGTATTTTAAACATTTATGGTGATGATATTACAAATTTAGAAGGATTACAAAACCTAACATCTGTTGGTACATTATTCATACATGAAGCTATTTCTTTAATAGATTTAAATGGTTTAAATAATTTAACAGGTACGATTGGAACAGTATATTTAGAAAATAATAATTCGTTAATTAACTTAGATGCATTAGAAAATATAACTGCTGTCTCTTCAAGTCTTACACTACGTTCTAATGAAGCCTTAACAAATATAAATGGTCTTGAGAATGTTATTTCTATAGGTGAAAGTTTAGTTATAGATGGAAATGAAGTTTTGGAGAATTTAGAAGGATTAAATAATCTCTTATCTATTACTGAAAGCTTATTTATTCAAGGTAATACAGCCTTAGTAAACTTAAATGGTTTACAGAATGTCTCATCACCTTTAGAAAACGACTTAATTCTAAATAACAATTCTTCACTATCGAGTTTAATTGGTTTACAGAACCTTAATTCTGTAGGGCGAAATTTAAAAATTTGGAATAATGACAATTTAACAAATCTAGATGGAATGCAAAATATTTCTTCAGTAGGAAAAACTCTAGAGATTGGAAATAATGATGCTTTGACAGATATTTCTAGTTTATTAAACACTACATCTATTGGTATTAGTTTAGATATCAACACAAATGATGCTTTAACAAATTTAGATGGATTACAAAATATTTCTTCGATTGGAAACTACTTACAAATAAGAAGTAATGATGTGTTAAACGATTTATGTTCTATACAACCAATTTCAAATACATTTACTGGACAATTCACTGTTGAATTTAATTTATTCAATCCAACTCAACAAGATATTATTGATGGAAATTGTAGTCAATAATAAACTTTTGCCAACATCGTGTAAAATTAATTGCTAGTTCAAGCTTACTTACGAATATTCCTGCGGAATATTCTATTTGGTTTTTATTTGCTAAATTAGTTACTTAAACACGCAACTAATCTTACACAAACACGTTAGCAAACATATGACCAATCAATGAAAATTATCAAGATATTCATGTTTATTGCTTTAATCATAAGTTGTTCGGACAAAAAAACCGCAGACAAAATATCGGAATTTGACAAAGTTTTAGGCAAGGAAAATGTTGCAACTTTGGATTTTCTTGTTTCCGATTTTGAGAATAGCTTTTTAAAAAGACAATATCCGAATTTGAATACGGTAAATGCTTATCGACAATTTTTATTACAACTGCGTGATAGAAAAACTGAAAATCTGAAAACAATATCCCAAAATGCAGAAAAAAAATTCAGATTGAGTAAATTAATCCTTGAAATATACAAATTTCCTGATTCTGTTTGGGTATTAGAAAATAGCTCTTTTGATAAAATGGAATCGGATTCCTTTCCTGTAATGAGAAATGATTTTCCATATGTAAAATTAAGATACAAACATATAAATTCTGACGGCTCTAGTGATTTTACATACTCTAGAAAATATGGTGAAATCCGACCCAATTCTAATTTTGATTCCATTATAAATCGAGAACTAAACACCGTTAAGGTTAATTACACTGGTAAATATTACCAAGCATTGGGAGAAATAAAAAATAAAAGCAAATTTCATCAAGAATTTTATGAGAAGAAAATCAGTTCAGGTTCGCTCTATCCAATGCTTGCTGATGTAATGTTATTGGAAAAAATCGATTTGAATGACAAAATAAATAGAAGAATAATCGTGCTTGAATTAGTCTATTAATAAATACATTTGCTAACTCTGATTTTCCTGCGGAAAATCCTAGCATACAAAAACGCAACGTTCCTTACACATAAACGTTGGGCTGACCGTCAACTAAAAAACAACATTAACTAAATCAAAATTTTAAAATGACAAATAATAAAATATTTTTAACAATCCTAACGCTTTGTTTAATTTTTTCGTGCAGTAGCGACGATGATAATTCAGATTCAATAGAAAGTTCGAAAATTATCGGGAAATGGCAAATAATAGACTTCCAAGAATACGGCTTTACTTTAGGTGAATGTGAAATGATGGAACAACGAGAGTTTAAAACAGATGACACGATTAAAATAAACTATTTCTTTGGTGATAATTGTCAAAACTCTGGAATCAATAATTGGACCTTTACTGTTTCAAACAATAAATTATTTACCAAAGAGCCAAATGGAGGACTTAATCCCGATAATGATTATATAATAAACTATAATATTTTAGAGCTTAATTCTACAACTCTAATTATTGAAGGTTACTATGTTGATGAAGGAGTTGACGGGATTACACCTCAAGAAATACCTACTGGACAGCGTTTTACAGAAACTTGGAAAAGAATATAAGTAAAGAGAGTTTTAAAAGTTTTATAAACCCAAAAGTTGAGGAAATAAACAATCTAAACATTTTCGGAAAAGATAAAGTGATTGAAATAACTAGTAGCGTCACACATTAATCCAAATGTAGCAAAACCCTATCCATCTAACCAACAACATTTTAGACTCTCTTTTTTGTAAAACATCTCAATTTTTTTCTTATCTTAGTTTCACACAAACACCTAGAAACCAATGGCTAAGCAAAAAGGAATCATAAAAATCCATGGAACCATAAAAGGAACCACGTACTATCCACTTTTTGGAGAGCATATTTCCCGTAGGGCAAATGGCCCTTCCAAAGAGCGCATTCAAACAGACCCAGCCTTTGCAAAGCAAAGAGCAAACAACCAAGAGTTTGGTATGGCGTCCAGACTATCAAAAGCCATCAGAACAGGCATTTTAGAAACCACAAAAGAGTTTCAAGACAACACAATTTCTAGTCGTTTAACTGGCGTCTGTTATAGAATCATCCAAGAGGGGAGTGGACCCCCAGGAAAAAGGGAAGCCAACCTGGCAAACAACCCACAAGCCCTCATAGGTTTCAAACTCAAAAACAAACAAGCTTTGGATAGTACATATACGGCAAAGCCAATCATTACCAGCCATAAAAACAGACGGATCATCACCCTCAGCATTCCAAATTCTAATCAAATCCACCTATATCAAACCCCAAAAACAGCCACACATTTCCAGTTAACGGCAGCCCTAAGTGTGGTATCTAGTTATAAGTGCCGTCCAAACCAGAAAACATACAGACCAACAACTCCAAAACACAATGCCTTAGGTACCAGTCAAAAAACAGAGCCTTTATTATGTAAAATAGAACATACAAACCTTCAAATCCAACTCGAAACCCCAGTAAAAATGGCAGTTTCTCCACAGGCCTCTCTAGTAGTTTGGTTCGGAATCCAATACCTAAAACTCAAAGATTCCCAAACGCATACCTTTAAAAATAGTCAGGTTATGCAGTGCATCCACCTGCTTTAAACCCTTATAAACAAAGGCTTCCTAGGGGGTTCACCCGTAGCTCCTTCGGGTCTACTTCGGGTTAACCTCGGGTCAAAGCCATATAATCCTCGGGTGCAAGCTGGGTCAAACCCAGTGGATAACCACAACCAGTCAAGTATAACCAAAAGCTTATGGATATGCTCAGGGTCTGAATCAGGACCTAACTACAAATCCAAGCAGGTTTCAAAGCCTCATAAATCGCTTAGATTATTTTTAACGCATCTTTGCTCATAATAAGCAACATATCAGAAACCTCAAAATCTGGTATCCCATAAATGAGAAAACCAATCACATAAAATTCCTAAACTTTAAATCTGGGGTCTATATAATAAGGCCTTAAATAAGGACACTCATAAATCCCATATTTAAAATGCCATGCAGCCTAACTCAGAATACGTAAAATATCAGGCTTATAAATAAATGAGCATAAGCCATCATAATACAAGCCAGTAACACAAAGCTCTCAAAACAGCCCAAATAACGGCTAAATCGGCATTTCTGTATAACGGTTTATTTGTTCTATAATTTATATTATGTAAAATAGAATATTTAAAACCCCCATCCTTTAATAGCTTCTTTCGGCTTATGGTAATTCCTAAATATAACGAAACAACACGCCAAATAAAAAAGACTGCCCTTTCGAGCAGCCTTTCTGTTTTAATAAATAAGTATAAACCGAATTTACATTTTCACATCTTCCAATTTAATTTCCTCCCCATCCGTATCCAACAAGATCACTTCATCAAAGCCCATCCTTTTAAACTGTGCAAATTGCGTGGCAGCATCGCCAACCACCAAATAAGCCATTTTCGTTTCGTCCAGATATTTGTTGGCCAAAGCTCGGTGCGCTTCCAAAGTCATCGCTTTTACAATCTGCTCTTCATTCTCAATAAAATTGGCAGGTAAATTATAAGTGCTTCGTTCTTGTAACATCCATAATAACGAGCCCTGTGTTTCAAACCTACGGGCATTGCTTTTAATTAAAGCGTTTTTGGTGAAATCCAAATCTGCTTCCGAAATCCCCTCTTTATATGTCTTAATCTGCTCTCTAAAAATTTCCACCGATTCTCCGGTGGTATTGGTTCTTACACTAGATGAAGCCGTAAAGGTTCCAGGCAGTTTCGATCCGCTAAACCCAGTACGCGCACCATAAGTATAGCCTTTTTCTTCACGTAAAATCAGGTTCACATTCCCACTAAACGAACCTCCCAACTTGTAGTTCATCACCTCTGCTGGGTAAAAATCGGTAGCAGTTTTTGGCATGGAGATATAGCCAATGTTAATAACAGACTGCTTAGCCTCAGGAATATCTACAAAGTACAAGCTCGCCTTATCACGGGCATCTGCAATAGGAAACTCAGGAATCGTGACGTCCTTAGCCGCCCATTTGGATTCCAAACTCTTTAACTGGTTCATAACCGTAGCCTGATCTATTTGCCCAACCACATGAAATTTACTCACCGATGGCGAAAAGTTCTTAGTATAATAAGCCTTTAAATCGTCCATGGTAATGGCATTTACAGACGCCACAGTCCCACTGGTCGGATAACTAAAAATATGATCTTCCCCATATAACAATTTGTTGTAAACGTTGTTGGCAACCACTTCCGGATTGGCAGCCGAACGCATAATATCATTGACTGTCTTCGTCTTGATACGTCCAAATTCGTCTTCATCAAAACGAGGTTCCAATAAAATCTCTTCTATTAAATCCATGGTCTTTCCAAAGTTTCTGGTCAAAGCATTCACGCTAATTACTATAGACTCTTTGGTCGTGTACATATTAATAGTCGATCCCAACAACTCAATAGCTTCTTCAAGTTCTTCTGGAGTTTTGTTTGCAGTCCCTTCCATCATAATGTCAGTCATTAAATTGGCAACCCCATTATTGTCGATGTCGTCTAACAAATGCCCCCCTTTCATAACAATACTAAAGCTTACCGTAGGTATTTCGTTATGTGCAATCCCATAAACTTCCATCCCATTGCTTAAGGTTTCCGTCCATGACGAAGGGATTCTTAACGAAGGCGCCTCCCCTGTTTCCGGAGCTATAGAACGATCAAAACTAGAAGGTGTTTTAATCACTTCACTGTTGGCTTCGGTAATAACTTGAGCCACATTTTCGGTAATTTTCTCTTCAACCACAGGGGCTTTCGTAGAATTTTCTGCAATCAACTCAATGTTCCCTTTAGGAACAAAACTGGTCATCACATAGTTTTTGCCTTTAATATAGGTGTTATACACGCGCATAACATCTTCCTTGGTCACCTTCTTGATATTCTGTATATCTGTCTCAATAAACCCAGGATCTCCTTGAGAGACGTTATAACTAGCTAATTGAAACGACTTTCCTAGCACACTGCTTATCCCATTATAAAACTTGGTCTCAAGCCCTGCTTTAATACGTTCCACATCCTTATCCGTAACCCCAACTTTTTCAAACATGGCAAAAGCCTCGTTAATCCCAGCTTCTATTTGGTCAAGATCAACCCCATCGTTTGCAGTCACACTAATTCTAAACGCGCCCGCTATTTCACTAGCGCCATTATAGGCGTATAATCTAGAGCTCAGTTGCTGTTGTTCGGTCAACACCTTATAAAGTGGCGCCTTCTTTCCTGTAGAGAATAACTCCGCAAAAAAATCCAAAGCATAGGCATCTGGCGTATAGTGTTCTACCGTAGGCCAAACCATATTCAATTGTGGGGCCTTTGCAAAGTTGTCTTCATGGTACAAGCGCTTGGTCTCTGCCAAAGTAACCGGCATAGGTTTCATGGTTTCTACCTCTTGACGTCTTTTAATTTCACCAAAGTACTTTTCAACCAAGGCTTTGGCATCAGCAGTTTCAAAATCCCCCGCAATCACTAAAGTCGCGTTGTTAGGACCGTAAAATTTATCGTAGAATTCTTTAACATCATCAATCGTGGCACGTTGTAAATCCTCCAACTCCCCAATAACTTGCCAGCTATAAGGATGTCCTTCCGGATAGAGGTTCTTATCAATCACCCAACTGGTGTGCCCATAAGGATTGTTGTCCACACGTTGTCTTTTTTCATTTTGAACCACTTCTTGTTGGTTATAAAAAGCAGCTTCGGTCACCGTATTTATTACAAATCCCATACGGTCGCTCTCCATCCACAAAACTTTTTCTAGGGCATTGTTTGGTACTATTTCAAAATAGACCGTTTTATCTTTCTGGGTAAAACCATTTAAGGTACCCCCAACATCTTGAATGTTTTTAAAGAACTGGTCTTGAGGCACGTTCTCCGATTCCTGGAATAACATATGTTCAAAAAGATGGGCAAATCCGGTGCGTCCTGTCTTTTCTCTGTTAGACCCAACCCCATATTGAATGGCAACCGAAACAACCGGATCACTTTTATCCTGGTGTAGAATCACATCCAGACCGTTTTCTAAGGTGAATTTCTCATAATCGATTTTAAATTCAGGTTCCGCAAGCGCTGCTGCTTTTTTATCTTCTGAAGAACAAGACTGCAGGAAAAAGGATAAGGTAAAAATTAGTAGGCTAAAGTATTTCATAGTGTTTAATAAATTGGTTTTATAAGTCTTAAAAATAGAGATATAAATAAACTTATGTTAAAATGATTTGTTAAAATATGGAATTCGTAATTTGCAGTTATGGATAACAAAGAGGTGAATTTACAATATCTAGGCTATCTAAACACCCCAAATCTATGGCTAGGAAATCTCGTATACAACTTACAGCAATTGGAAGTAGCTCGCCAACCTGCTACCCGTTTTAGTGAAACGCTTCCTAAAAACATCCGTTTGGGCAAACGTGTGGAACAGTTTGTATTTCATCACTTAAAGCAACTCCCACAAACAACTATCTTATGCCAAAACCTTCAAATCCAACAAGAAAGACACACCTTGGGCGAAATGGATGCTTTGTTGCTTATAAACAACAAACCCGTACATCTGGAAATTATTTATAAGTTTTACGTGTATGATGCCATGGGTACCAACGAGTTAGATCATTGGATTGGCCCAAACCGTAAAGACAGTCTGGTTCAAAAACTGGACAAGCTCAAAAACAAGCAGTTACCACTACTCTACCATCCAGAAACCTTAAAATACCTCGAAAAACACAACTTGAAAGTGGATCAAATAAAGCAGCAAGTCTTGTTTATGGCACAATTATTTGTACCATATAATCAAACACTCCCCAATTTCAAGTGGATAAACCCGGCGTGTATCCGTGGATATTACCTTAAAAAAGAAGAGTTATCTCAATTTAAAACCTGCAAATTCTACCTGCCAACCAAAGCCAATTGGTTATTAGAGCCTCATGCCCAAGTGGCTTGGTTAACACATCCAGCATGTAAAGAATTGCTGACTCCAATTCTAGATAATCAAACAGCGCCACTAATTTGGATCAAACATCCCAATGGCGAAATCTCTAAGAGCTTCATTCTTTGGTGGTAAGGACTTTTGTAGTTGTTTTAACCACTTCAATAGGCTGTATGCTGGGCTTTACCTGCTGGTACACTACAAATTGGTAATGGGTCAAAATGTCCTGCATTTCCAAAGTTTCCTCGGCTTGCATTTCATACAAGGTTTCCAGTTTTTCTTCCCCTTCCAACAAAGCCTCAATCTTTTTTCTCCGGATTAAAAACTCCTCCAATTTCATTTCAAACAATCCCAATTGATCCGTGTCCAATCCCAACTCCCTATTATAAGCCTCCGTTAAAGCAGAAACTTCATCGCTCAACGATCTATCAGGCTTTTGAAGCATGGGATCCTGTGCAAATACCTTCACCGAAATCAGGAATCCTATAAGTAACATCCAACGTTTCATAATGGTTATTTTATCTAAAAATAAAAACTAGAGGCTTAAAAAACAAGGTTTTAATATAATTTAACACCTAAATACCAGAGAACAAAAAGTGTTAAAGAAAGTATAAAATCAAGGAATGAAACGTCCAGCACACCTTCTGCTGCGTACATATAACATAAACCAAAAACAATAAACTTTAGATTATGAAAAGAATTTCAATCTTTCTACTAACAGGAATTTTAATGTCTGCCTGTGTTTCCAAAAAGAAATATGTGGCGCTAGAACAAGAAAATGGTGAGATAAGAAGCATGCTTCAAAAAACACAAGTTGAAAAAGAGGATTTAGAGGCTAAATTCGATGAAATCCAAGCCAGAATAAATACCTATAACAGCAAAATAAGTTCCCTAACTGAAGAAAATGATGCTAAAATTGTTGTGGTTGGCGACGATATCGTGATTTCTAACGATGTGAGAAAACAAATGAATGCCACTTTACAACATGTGGATCAAAACGATTTGGCACAAGCCAAAACCTTAAAGGATTCCATGAACTTAGCTGTAGGTTACAATTTACGTAAATCTATGGATACCTCTAACATGGACGAAGATGAAGATATTGCCATCGATATTAACGAAACAGTGGTAATGATTTCAATTTCAGATAAAATGTTATTCAATTCTGGAAGCTACCGTGTGAGCAATAAAGCCAACAAAATTCTACAGAAAATTGCTGATGTTATAAATTCAGAAGAAAGTTTGGACGTAATGGTTGAAGGCCACACAGACAACAAATTGATGCTTCCAAATGCAGCTGTAAAAGACAACTGGGACTTAAGTGTGTTGCGCGCAACGTCTGTAGTTAAAAAATTACAAGCCGATTTTAACGTAGCTCCCGAAAAACTGATTGCAGCCGGAAGAAGCTTCTATCAACCTTTAGTGGACAACGATACAAATGAAAACAGATCAAAAAACAGACGTACTAGAATCATCATTCTACCTAACATCAACAAGTTTTTTGCCCTAATGTCAACAAACGAATAAAATTCCCTCCAAATATTATATAAATTAGTCCTAAAAAAAGACGCTATCATTTAATTGATAACGTCTTTTTTAGTTTTATACCCCATTTGTTTCTTCTGAAATTATAGAGCATCTAGTTTTTGTTGAGCTAAAACAGCTCCAACAGCTCCCAATCCAGTGGTTGTAAAGTACAACTTAATACCTCCAGTGCTTGTAACTTTAAAACTTAAAAAGCCTACGTTTTCAGGAACTTCTCCCAATTCAAATGGCTTCTTAAAGCCCTCTAAAATACTCTTTTTAAGACCATTTAATAATTTGGTGTGTGAAACTCCAGACGTGTGGATATGCCAATGATCCAATCTAGCCGATAACTTACATTTAACTTTTCCATCTGGATTTTTATCACTCTCAAAAGCTATTCTCAACGTAATCGTATAAGATGGATTTGGAATAAAAAAGACCCCACTTTCATAATCTCCTTCGATTTTAAAAGTTATTTTTCTGTTTTTACTTCTAGTAAAGTCGCTTCCTGTATCGCTTACCTCGCTTATTTTAACAGAATCAATTTTTAAGTCTTTGGAATCTTTGGATTTATCTTTAAAAATCTTCTCAAATAAGGCTCTTACTTTACTTGCGCTCAACGAAGCTGTTTTAGGGGTTTCAGCTTTTTGATTGACCCAGAAAATAAGTCCATTTTGGAAGTCGCTAAACCATTCGTTTTTGTTGGTATGAATTTTAATTTCATCAGAAGTGGGATAGCCATACGCTCCTTTTTCCCAACCACTTTTAGCCCATGTTTGTCTAATACCTCCTCTAATTAATTTAGGACCTGTGGTTGGATGCCAGTAAATACTACCATTGCCTTTAAAGTGATTATACCGGCCAAGCTTATCGGGCGTTGCAGTCTCATCGGTAACTGGAAGACTTAAGGCATTATTTGGACCTCCAACAGCATGGTATTTTTCACGAATAGCTCCATGGACCTCATGGGTTCCTGTTTCAGGAGAACAATAAATATCACAGTTCTTAAACGTCACTCGTTTTCCAGAATTTACAGCTGTCGGCGCATTAATATTCGAAGTAGCAGCTCCAGTAAAAGCACTACCTAAAGCTTGTGCTTTTGCTTTAATACCTGCAGTACAATCTGAATCGCTAATAACACTATTAGTAATATTAAGTGTAATGTCTGCGTAATCCCCTCCGTCGTCTGTATTATTCACTCTAAAAACAACTACTTTCGATTCGTTTTTTGCTACAGTAATAGCTTTAGATGCGGTGCCGTCTAAATCGGTTGAATTAGTGGATGCCCCCTCAAAAAGCTTGGCTGTTTCTTTTACAGAAATAGAACCGCTCGCATTTTGCTTAAACGTAATTTCTAATTCAATTCTTACTTCACCTCCACATTTCCCTATAAAAAATGCGTGATGTGTTTTCTTTGAAGCGTCTAACATAAAAGTATCCGAGTTTACTACTCTTGCTCTCTCATTAGATCCAAAGGTTTCATGATCTAAAATGTTCATGGTCGATGTGTAACTAATCTTGTTTGTCATGGTTTTATAATTTTAATTATTTACCAATTAATAACCATGCAGTCAGAAGGTTAACTTTTTTTTACAAGATTTTCTTATTTTTTTAGTATGGCCATATCAGTCATAAAAAAACATCGAATTCAAAACAATAAAAGAATTAGCAGTACCAGAAGATGGGCAACAACCATAAAACCCATCAGGAATTATTATATAAATTAGTCCTAAAAAAAAGACGCTATCATTTAATTGATAACGTCCTTTTTATTCTTTATGCTGTATATTTCTTCTAAAATCGTGAGAATCCCAAATCATTCTCTCATTTTCTCATTAACCCATTAACTAGAACTCACATGGTTAAAAATAATCAAAGGCACATTCAAATTGCTACTAATGGATTTACTATTGCTTTTACTGAACATCTTTTCAAAAAAACTGCGTTTCTTATTGATGATGCACAGCATGCCTAGTTTTCTGCTTTCACTAAAAATACGTGTTCCTACTTCCACAGATACATCGGTGATAAGATAAAAGTCCATAGGCAACGGATTTAAAACCATTTCCAATGCAAGTTTATTAGCAAGCGATTCTGTGGTCATTTCTTCATTTTTACCAATAACATGTACCACAGATATTCTAGAATTGTTAGCTGTTGCTATTTCCTTTAATAATTCAAGTTCGTCGCCATAATGGTCTATGCTAAAGTCTGTAGCAAAACCAATTTCGGATAGGTCGCCAACCAAACAGTCTTTAGGAACAGCAATAATCGGACAACTTAACTTATTAATTAGGTTTGCCGTATTGCTACCAATAGTCACTTCTTTAATGGCGCTGGCTCCTTTGGTTCCAACCACGACAATATCAATTTCAAATCTTTTGGCAGTTCCTTGTACGGCACTTAAAAAATAGTCGTGAACCAAAAGCTTTTCAAACGTATGTTTGTCATTTTTGGGAAGGTTTTGAATCTTAGCAAAAACCGTATCCATATCGATGTTCGACTCATTAAGTCTGGAACTAGCAATGGCTTCTTGAGCTCTTTTGGAAGTAACTCCAGTAGATGGTGCAGAAACTAAAGGTTCTAAGGAATGCATAATATAAAAAGTACATGCTTTATCTTTAAATAACCTTAAAGCATAAAGAATGGCCTCCCAAGAGTTTGCAGAAAAATCTGTTGGTAATAATATCTTATTCATCTGAATTCTATTTTATGCTTAAAGATATTATTTATTTGTAAAATGTCAAGTGACATTTATCACTTTTGAGATAAGTATTCCCTAAAACAGACTATTTTCATAGTATTCTCTTGGGAAACATCCAGTTGTTTAATAAAAGGGGTTAATTTTCTGCTGGTCTGCCGTGAATTTCCTCAAAAACTTCATCGAAATTAGATCTCAAATAGGCTCTAAGTTTCTTACGGTAATCGTCTTTCAACCATTCCACAAAATTAAAGGTGCTTTTACTAATACATTTGGTATATCGATGGATTCTGTAGTCAATATCGTCACCAAGTTTTTTTGCAAGATCTAAGGCATCATACATGTCTTCGCTATTTTCTATACAAATTTTAGCATGGTGTTCTAGGGAACGTTCTAAAACTACTTTAGAAGACTCGCCATTTCTAACGGCCTCGATATAGGTTTCTTTAATATTAAAATAAACCGAATCCGATTTTCCAAACTCAGCGCGTAACTCGTCTGGCATCTCATATCTAAAGTTATCCTCTAACTCTTCATCACTTAAAATATTATCCAAATAATAGTTAGGCGATTTAAAAATACGTTGCCAGTCTAAATCGGCTCCCCAAGGTCCAAAACGGTGTAAATTATTTCCTAAATCAATGACGTTAAAAGTCGATTTATTCTTCAAAATACGCGATCCACGCCCGATCATCTGATAATAAAGGGTTAAGGATTTTGTGGCGCGATTAAGAATAATAGAATCCACAGTTGGCTCATCAAAACCTGTAGTTAAAATACTAACTGAAGTAAGAATGGCGTCTGGCGTATCTCGAAACCAATTTAATATTTTACGTCTTTCCTTTTTTGTATTGGTATTGTCTAAATGTGCTACTGGGTATCCCGCAGAACGAAAGGTATCGTACACATGTAAAGAGGTATTGATCCCGTTATTGAAAATTAAGGTTTTCTTTCCTTTAGAACGTTCTTCATAAGCTTGCATCAGCTTAGTAAGCATGTCGTTATTGGTATATAAATCTTCCGAGGATTTTACGGTATAATCACCATTAGCACCAACAACCAACGAGGTTAAACCAACGTTATAGGAATAAATCTCCGCTTGGGATAAGAATTCATTTTTAATTAAAGACTCGATGGTTTCACCTACAATAAGCTCGTTGTAATTATCCTTCATAGGAAGTTTAATGTTCGAGCTTAAAGGCGTTGCAGTTACTCCTAAAATAAAGGATTTCTCGAAGTACTTAAACAATTTGGTAAAGGAGTTGTAATGGGCTTCGTCGATAATAACTAGGCCAATATCCGAAATATCCAATTTGTCTTCCTGCAATCGATTGTTTAAGGTTTCTACCATGGCAACAAAGCAGCCATATTCCGCTTGGTCATCTAGATTCGCTTTACTGCTAACCACTTTGTTTTTTACACCAAATTCTTCAAGCATGGTCGATGTTTGTCGGCATAACTCAATTCGGTGAGTCATAACCAATACCTTTTTCTTGTGGTGTTTTAAATACTGCCTAACAATTTCAGAGAAAATAACGGTCTTCCCTCCTCCTGTTGGTAACTGATATAATAAATGGTAGTCTTCTGGAGCCTCTTCAAAGCATTTAAAAATCTTATCAATAGCACCTTTTTGGTAACTATATAGATCCTTTCCTACACGTCTGTCTTCTAATTCTAAAGATGTAACTGTCTTGCTCATAAAATTTGTAATGTGCAAAAATAAGGTCTTTTTAGGGTATTTTAGCTTTAAAACAGAATAAAATTCCTAAGAATTTTCAACATTTGCAGTTAATAAGATTTAGGAATATCCTAATTCCCAATTTAAAGACAGTTTCTTATTTCGTTATATGATGCCCAACTCCGAAAAACATCAGCATTTCAAACTCTATAAACCCTATGGTTATTTGAGTCAATTTATTAATAATCAGAGTAAAAGACGAAATAAAAAACTCTTGGGAAATCTATATGACTTTCCAGAAAATGTAATGGCTATTGGTAGATTGGATGAAAAATCTGAAGGCTTAATTCTCTTAACAACCGATGGGAAAATGAGCGAATATATAAGGAGTTCGCAAATTGAAAAGGAATATTATGTCATGGTAGATGGAGTAATTACTTCCGAAGCTATTGAAAAACTTAAACAAGGGGTTGAAATTTCGGTCGATGGCAATCCGTATCTCTCCAAAGCTTTTAAAGTTTCTTATTTCGAAATTCCGCCAAAGGTCCCGGAACGTTTTGTTAGAGATGAAAAACACGGACCAACAAGTTGGTTGTCCATAACTTTAACTGAAGGAAAATTTAGACAAGTAAGAAAAATGACCTCGGCCATCGGATTCCCCACCTTACGTTTGGTGCGCGTAAGAATTGGCGGTTTTAAATTAGAACACATGCAGCCTGGTGAAATGGAACAAATAGCAACTATTCTTTAATTACAATAAGCGTTGCCTTTACGCCTGTTGCCAAATTCCAAACACCAGAAGCAATCACATTTCCATTCGGATCCAAAACTCGAAGCTCTGCAGTATTTGGTCCAGACTCTCCTTGATTGAGTGCTTGAAAGTCTATTTTATTGAAACCTTCAACTAAATCCAAATTAAAGCCAGTAAATGAGGACTCTAATAAAACGTTCGACTTAATTACTTCGTCATTAACAAAAATACGCACCCGATCGCCATCTGGATATTGATGGTCTCTATAAATAATATTTACTCTAGAAAACCCCGTTTTAAAATCGCCTAAATATTGATTGGTGGTACTTCCATTTTGTCTGGATCGAGATTCGTCTTCAGTAGATATGTTATGTCTTTTTATCTGTTTGGTATAAAGTTCTGCTGGATTGCCAAAAGTTTCCCCGCCAAGCATAGAAAAACCTTTGTCCGTTGGATCGCTTAGCTCACTTTGTTTTGGTACAGACAAGCCATTAATTCTATCGGAATTGGCCGTACTCAATCCTTTATTTTCAATAGGTTTTGATTCAAATAGAGATTCTCCCTCGCGCCCCTCATCGCTTTTAACCGCAGGAATACTTGTGGATTCCAAACTGCTATCTATTTGCGAAAAAGCAGTCAAGGAAATAAAACA
>NZ_DATGNO010000116.1:0-2421 GCF_035306705.1 Xanthomarina sp. | reverse complement strand
ATCAAATTGTTAAGCAAATAATCAATTATTAACAAATAAAAATGAGATATGAAAAAAAATAATTTAATATGTGTATTAATAGGGTGTGTTATGACAATAAACCCTTTATTTTCTCAAACTTTTTCAGAAGTAGAGAAACCGAGTGCATCTAATAATCCTTGGTCTATTGAGATGTTACTCAGAACAAAAAATAATGGAGGTGTTAATTGGAATACACCTTCATTAAGAGGTCGTTATTTTTTAAGTAACAAATGGAATTTACGTTTACAAGTTGGACTTGGAGATGGTTCAGGGAAACCGATATCTGAAAAACATCATTGTTATGAAAAAGCAGATGGTAGTGGAGAAGTCGGAACAGTAACCTTTAAACGTACAAGTTTTAACTTACAATTGGGCACAGAATATCACTTTTTGGGCACTAGTAAGTTAGATCCTTATGCTATGGTTGGATTAAATTTGGGATATGGGAGAGAAAAAAAAGACTTCAATCATGCACTAGCATATAATATGCCTGACGGAATAGTGTATGGCTATGACAAAAATATCTCACAGAGGTCAACTAGTTTATATAGCGTAATTGGGTTTGATTTAGGTCTAGGAGTTGATTTTTATTTTGTAGAGAATGTTTATATAGGGTTGGAGTGTGGATTTAGCAACTCTAATTTTAAATATAAAGATGTCACAAAGTATACAACTATAGAAAATCAAGACCCTTCAGAATTAGAAAGTGTTACTCCTGGTTTTAAAGAATCATTTTTAGGTACAAAAGCTGAATTGAGATTGGGTTGGAGGTTTTAACTGAACTAAAGGTAAAAAACTTTACAGCTTATAACAGCAAATAAGCACAAGCGGCAAACGTTCATACGTGTTAGCCGCCTTTGCCTATTTGCCAACCGTTATGAGCGATTACGAAAATTACCTGTAACGGTTAAGCAACCAGCTTTTGGAAGGTGTTTATGAATGAAAACCGATAAGCAGAAATAATTGTAAAAGTAAAAAAGCTTATTTGACCTTTTAAATAAAGCCGAGAAGGCAAATTGTTTAATTTAAATTTTAAGTGAAATGAAAAAGCTATTTTTAATAAAAGTGTTTGTTTTTCTAGTTTATGTATGCACTATTGGTCAATCAATTTTACCTGATAGTATTTATATTTATGATGAAAATAAGCAGAAAGATTGGTATTATATACAAAAAGATGTTATTAACATTAACTTAACAGACAATAGCGTCTTAAATATAAACTTACCTGAATATGTTGATACTATGTATAGTTATGACAATTCATATTCTATTTTTAACACTATTTGTTTTTCAAATGAATCTACAGAAATGGAACGTTTAAACTTTATCAATTCTGTAATAAATCTACAGAACTTTAACTCTATTGCCTTAGAAATAAGTAGAGAGCAAGAAACATATGACAAATATCTACACTATCCTACTGACGATTTAATAATGGTTACATTTAAGAACCCTATGCTATCAAATTCAGAAATCGCAAGTTTTGCTCAGAGATATAATTTAACATTAGTCTATACGCCTAGTTCTAATCTACCAACAGAGGTGAGTTGGACATATGTTTTTCAAAATAAAAAACCTCGGAGTATTGAATATTCATCTATATATTTATCAAATTTAATTAATGAAATTGAATTAGATTTGGTTGAATTGGCTGAACCTAATACATATTCTGTAAAACCATATTCTTGTGATGTCCCAATTGATGAATTAAGCGACTCTCCTGACAATAATAATTATACTTGGTACATTCAAAATGATGGAGGAGATATTTATAATGGAGATATTGGGATACCAGATGCAGATGCAGATATTTGTGAATGTTGGGAGGAAGGATTAACCGGAAACGGTATAAAAATAGGAATTATAGACTTTGGTGGATTTGAAGCAAATCATCCAGATTTCATAGGGGCAGATATACCATTTATATTCGATGCAACAACCAAACAAAAACACTTAGGTGGAAGTTTTTATTATACTAATGATTCCACAACATGGTCACATGCCATGCTTGTAGCTGGTACAATAATTTCACAGCCGAATAACATTAATAATCAAAACGGATATAGCATAGGATTCGCACATAATGCCACATTTTATCCTTACTTATGTGGTAATAAATTAATAACTGGACAATCAAATAATCATATTTTAAATGCAATACATCAAGCGATAGAAGATGAAGTTGACGTATTAAACATGAGTTTTGGTCTTGGCACACCTGGGACATTATCTGGCCAACTAGCCAATGCAATTGCTATAGGTCGTCCAAACCCCAATAATCCAAATAAAAAAAGAGGAATGGTTGTTGTCGCCGCTATAGGCAATGATGACATGCAACATGGCACGGGACAAGGAAGTAGTGCTATTTTCCCTGCTAATAAATCTTACACTTTAGGGGTT
>NZ_DATGNO010000115.1:0-15198 GCF_035306705.1 Xanthomarina sp. | reverse complement strand
GCGTAGACTAATTCAAATAAAATATAAAATGAAAACAAAGTTTAGTGGAATTTTAACGCTATTCCTAGCGTTTGTTGTGCAATTTACGTTTGCACAAGAAAAAACAATTTCAGGAACTGTGTCCGATGAAAACGGGTTACCTCTTCCTGGAGTTAATATTATTGTAAAGGGTACGACAAGTGGTACACAGACAGATTTTGATGGGAACTATTCCATCACTGCTAGTACTGGAGATGTCTTATCTTACTCATTCGTTGGGTACACAACTAAAGAAATGACTGTTGGCGCTGCTAGCAGAATGAGCTTTAGTATGGCACCTGATGTTATGGCAATCGACGAAGTGGTCGTAACGGCTCTTGGTATTAAAAAGGAGGAAAGAAGTATTGGGTATTCTGCTCAAAACCTAAAATCCGACGATTTAAACAAGGTTCCTGTTACCAACGTTGTTGACGCTTTATCCGGTAAAGTAGCTGGTGTAAACATTAGCAAGTCTTCTGGAGATATTGGTGCATCTACTCGTATTACTATTAGAGGGGTATCCACTATTTTTGGAAACGCTCAACCTTTAATCGTTGTTGATGGTGTAGTAATGAACAACTCTACGTTTGGACAAAACTCTGGTACAGATGTACCTAATGGTCTTGCGGACATTAATCCTGAGGACATTGAAAGTTTAAACGTTCTTAAAGGTGGTGCCGCAACGTCTCTATATGGGATGAGAGGTACTAATGGGGTAATTGTAATTACCACTAAAACTGGAACTAAAGGAAAAGCCTTAGGGATTACTTTATCTAGTAATGTAAGTTTCTCTAACCCTTATATTTTCCCTAACTATCAAAACTCTTATGGTCAAGGTTTAAACCAAAACTATTTCGAATTTAAAGATGGTTTTGGATATGACGGAGGAGCTGCTTCTGGAGATGGTGGAACTGATGAAAGCTGGGGGCCTGCTTTAGATGCCGGACTGAGCTTCATTCAATATCAATCTTTAATTAATGATCCTAATAACCCACAACCACTTCCATGGGTATCTCACCCAGACAGTGTTAAAAACGATTTCTACAATACAGGATTATCAACAACTAATACCTTATCATTAAACGGTGCTTCAGAAACTGCTACTTATAGATTATCTTTAGGATTAACAGATGCTGAAGGTATTGTTTACAATACGGATTTAAAGAAATACAATATTTCTGGGAACGTGAATTTTGATTTAAGCGACAAATGGAGTGCTGGAATCTCAGCTATGTACATTAAAAGTTCTTCTGAAAACAGAAATGCTGTTGGATATGGAGATCCAGATAACCAAATTGGACAATTAGTTTGGGGTGCTAGACAAGTAGATTGGAAAGCGTTAAGAGATTGGAGAAATCTTCCAATGATAGAAACTAATCCTGGTATTTATACACCTTTAAACTGGAACTTAAGTTTTAATAACAACCCATTCTGGGCACTTGAAAACAACTTACACCCTTGGGAAAGAAACAGATGGGTAGGAGCTGTAAATATTGGTTATGAAATTTCTGATAAATTAAGCATTGCTGCTTCTACTGGTATCGATTATTTTGACGATATAAGAGAGACACAACGTTCTTTTGGAACTGCAGACAATCGTAACGGTTTCTATCAAATAGTTACAAGAAATAACTATGAGGTTAACACACAAGCTATCTTGTCTTACAATTCTAAACTTGGAGCTAGTGAAGATTTCGCTTTAGGCTTAAGTTTTGGAGGTAACATAATGAGACAAAACTACAGATTGATGGCTGGTACTGCTGAGCAATTAGTTTTAGATAAATTATTCAATCTATCTAACTCTGCTGGTGCACCAGTAATCCAACAAAATTCATCTTCAACTGCCATTAACAGTTTATTTGGTACTGGACAGTTGAGCTACAAAAACTATGTGTATTTAGATTTTAGTGGTAGAAATGACTGGGCTTCAGTACTTCCAAAAGACAACAATAGTTTCTTTTATCCTGCAGCATCTTTAAGTTTAGTTGCAAGTGATATGTTCAATTTAGACAAAAATGTAGTTTCTTTCTTAAAAGTAAGAGGTGCATGGGCCGAAACTGGTAGTGCAGGTCCATTAGGAGCATACAATGTTTCTCCGGTCTATGGTTTAAGTGGTTCTCCACTAAACGGATCTGATCCAACAGCATTTTTAGGTGGTGTTTTATGGAATGCCAACATTAAACCTCAAAAAGAAACAGAATTTGAAGTTGGTATTGATGCTAGATTCTTTTCTAACAGATTGCGTTTAGATTTCTCTTACTACAACAAAGAAGCTGTAGACGTAATATTACCAGTTGATGTTTCAGCTGCCTCTGGATATACTAGTGTTTGGGATAACGCTGCTACAATTACCAATAAGGGAATTGAGTTAGTGCTTGGTGCAGATATTATTAGAAGTGCCGAAGCTGGTGGATTTAACTTTGGAGTTGATGTAAACTTTGGTAAAAACGACAACATGGTTAGCAATATTGCTGGTGAAGCTGTTAATTTAGCTGATGGAAATTTATGGAACGTAAATACGCAAGCTAGAAATGGTTACCCAATTGGTGCAATCTACGGCCCTTCTTTTGCACGTTCAGAAAGCGGTGAAATTATTTATGATAATGGATTACCTGTAATAGGTGAATATAAAGTATTAGGAAACTCTCAAGCGGACTGGCTTGGAGGTCTAGCTCTTAATGCTTCTTACAAAGGATTTGCCTTAAGAACTCTATTTGACGTGAAAAGTGGTGGAGATGTATATTCTCAAACAAACACTTGGGGTATGTTAGCTGGTGTTCTTGAAGAGACTCTTCCTGGAAGAGAAACTGGAGTTATTGGAAATGGTGTAATGTCTGACGGAAGTGGCGGTTATGTACCTAACAACGTGGTTGCAACTGCTCAAGGTTATTATTCATCAGCATTTAGTCAAAACCTAGCAGAATCTTCAGTATTCGATGCTTCTTTTGTTAAATGGAGAGAACTTTCTTTAGGATATACTATCCCATCTAAACTTTTCAATAACATTCCAATCCAATCAATCGATTTAGGTCTTAACGTGAGAAACCTTGCTATTTTATACAAAAAAGCACCACATATCGATCCTGAAACAGGTTTTGGTACAGGTACTGGTCAACAAGGGTTAGAGTACGCTCAAACTCCATCGGCTAGAACTATTGGCTTTAGCGTTAATGTTAAATTTTAATTAAAAAAAAAGATGAAAAAATATAATAAAACATCATTATTGTTGACTTTATTCCTAGCATTAGGACTTACAAGTTGTGATAAAGATTTCGATGAGATCAATACGTCCCCTAATAATCCTACGGAGATTAGCGTGGATTTGGAATTGGGATATATGCAAAGAGCATTCGTTAATAGAATAAATGATTATTTTTTAACGGGTGAAGCTGCAGATGCTTGGGTGCAACATTTATCCAAGCCAGTTTATAACGATGCAGACAGATACTTTCCAAGATTAGGATCTATAGATAACCTTTGGATAGTAATGTATACTCAAGTAATTAATGAAGCTCAAGACATGTATGCTTTAGCGGAAGCAGAAGATAATAGAGCTGTACAAGGTGTAGCTTTAGTGATGGAAGCTCTAGCTTTTCAAACTTTAGCTGATGCTTTTGGAGACGTTCCTGTATTTGAAGCCAATCAAGGAGGAGCCATTCCATTTCCAGCTTATAACACCCAAGCAGAAGCTTATGGTGAAGTTTTGAGCTTACTTACAAGAGCTAACGCTTTGTTAGATGGGACTGGTGAAATTTCTGCAAAACAAGATTTAATGTATGGTGGAAATATTTCAAAATGGAAAAAGTTAGCTGCTTCAGTTAAATTTAGAGCTATGATGAGAATTTCTGATACGCCTCAATTTAATGCAGGTGAGTTACAAGCTTTAGTTAATTCTGGAAACTTAATAACTAATCCAGCTGATGATGCCTTTATTGCTTTCCAAACGGAAAACGCACCAAACGCAAACCCTTATTACGGGATTGTTCAAGGTGGTAGACAAGGAGAATGGTGTATGGGCGAAGCTCTAGTTGACTTCATGGTTAATACTGGTGATCCAAGATTAGCTGTGTATGCTAACCCACTAGATGATGGAACATACCGTGGTAAACCAGCAGGTTACATAAATCCAGGTTCAGCCGGATATGCTCCAGGTACTGTTTCAGAAGTAGGAGATGCATACTTAGCAGCTGATGCTCGTGTTTACGTTTTATCGGCAGCACACATTAACCTATTATTAGCAGAGGCTGCTAGTAAAGGATATATTGGTGGTAGTGCAGCAGGTTATTTCCAAGCTGGAATTGATGCTTCCTTAATAATTAATGGTTTAGCCGCAGGTTCGTTTAATCCAGCATTCACGGGTTATCAATCGATTGCTGAGCAATTATGGGTATCTACTTATATGCAGGGTATTGAATCTTGGAACGAATGGAGAAGATCAGACGTTCCCTCTTTAACTTTAGCAGTAGATCCACAAGCAGGAGTAAACGCTGTGCCAACTAGATATACATATCCAAATAGCGAGAAGTCATTAAACTCTGCAAACCTTGCAGCAGCGGTTGCTAATCAAGGCCCGGATGCATTGACTACTAAAGTAGATTGGGATAGATACTAATTAAAAAAAAATTGAAAAAATGAAAAATATAAATTATTTAATTACAATGTTCTTCGCTTTAACATTATTTGTAGGATGCGATGACTCACAACCTGAGGCTGACACAAACGTGTTAGATGAGGCAGGTTTATTGATTGATGTATCAAGTTCTGGAGGAGCTCTATTAGGTTCTCCAGATGCCAATTTTCCAATTGCAGAAGCACCTGTAACATTCTCAGATGTAGAACTAAATTTTAGCCTGAAAAAATTATCAGGAAATTTAGATAACATTGCAAAACTTGAAGTTGTTAAAATACTTAATGGCGATGTAAATCAAGGAAAAACGGAGATATCAGTTGCAGAAACAGCTACACTACCATTTTCTTTTAGCTATACAACTTTAGAAGAGTTTTTGGTTGGAACAGGAATGGATGCTGATGACTTAAGAATTGGTGACTCTTTTACTTTTAGAGTGAAAGTTCACCAAACTGATGGAGATGTTTACTACTATAGTAGAGGTATGGGACGTGTTAGTTTAACCGTTAACTGTGCTTATGACCTATCTGGAATGTATACTATGACCAATTCTATTTGTGCTAGTTCACAAGTAGTTCAAATAACTCAAAATCCTGACGGAACATGGAATCTTCCAACTGCCGATGGTGGTTTATTACAATTCTGTTCTACCAATAACACTCTAGTAAATGGAGGTAGTATTGCTGTTGGATGTGGTGGTATAGTAACCGAAGCTGTTTCTCCAACATACTGTGGAAGTAATGGTATAGGATGTATTGTTGGTGGTTCATGGGATCAAGATGATGGTATATTAATTTTAAATAATACCAATACTTTCTTTACTTGGGGAGCTGCTGAATATACTTCCACTTACACAAGACTATAAGGGAATTTTAGTTAGTAAAAATTATAAACTATAAATAAGATGAAAAACATAAATAAAATATTTTTCTTACTTGCTCTTTCAGCTGGTGTTATAACTACTTCTTGTAGTGATGACGACAACACGGGAGCTAGTTTGGTAGACTATAAAAGTCCGACTGTTACCCTAACTACTGCAAGTACAAATGTAGTCGTTGCTGAAAGCTCGATTGATCCTGAGGATGGTTATGCTATTACAGTAACTGCAACCATCCCGGAGCCAGTACAAGCACACCTTTACATTCCCCTTGAACAAGTAGGTGGAAATGCTAACTCTGGTGATTTTGAGCTAGGAACTATTGCAATTCTTGCTGGAACTACTTCTGGTAGTACAGATGTAACAATTTGGCCAGGAGACTGTGGAACCGTCCTTTCAGGAGGAGGCGAAACTTTAACAGTTGGTGCTCCAGCTAATGTTGCTAATGCTAAGGTATCTCCATTTTCTATGGACATTACTTGGGTAAAAGATCTTCTTGAAGTTTCTTTAACTTGGGAAGGCACATACACTTATGACGACAATGGCGAAGATGTTACCATAGATTTCTGTGAAATGGATCTTGATTCAATGATATTAGATACAGCGTCTGGTAGTGTAGAATATTTGGCTGGAACAAGTGATTGTACAGAAACAGGAATAATTTCTGGATTAGCTGATGGACAATATGTTATTATCGCTGATGTCTATGAAAATCCGTTTTATTCCGCTGGACTTGGAGCAACAGTTCCACTTACACTTTCTTACACACAATGTGGAACTAGTAATGCTGGTAGTTTTGTGAATAACACATTAACTACGAATGCATATGCACCAGAAACACCATTAACTACTTATGTGTTTATGGCCACTGTAGATGTTGTAGGAACTACTTACACAGTTACAGCTTTGTAATTAAAAAAATGTTATAATTATAACTAAAAAACCATCTCTTTCGAGATGGTTTTTTTTATACCTTTGAACTATGGAAAACAGCACACAAATATTTGGTTTAAGAGCCGTTATTGAAGCCATAAATTCTGGCGAAACTATTGAAAAAGTATTTCTTCAAAAAGGCTTACATGGCGATTTATATAACGAATTGGATTCTTTGGTTAGAAAGGAAAATATTTCAAGTTCGTATGTTCCCGTTGAAAAACTAAATAGATTAACAACTAAAAACCATCAAGGTGCCGTAGCTCAAATTTCACCTGTGGCCTTCCATGATATTGAAGACTTGGTTTTAAATGTTATAGAATCTGGAAAGACGCCTTTGTTTTTACTCCTCGATCAAATAAGCGATGTTAGAAATTTTGGAGCCATTATTAGAACTGCAGAATGTACAGGAGTTGATGGAATTATTTTCCAAAAGAAAGGTGGTGCACCCGTAAATGGCGATACTATTAAAACAAGTGCCGGTGCTGTATTTAAAGTGCCACTTTGTAAAGTCGATCATATTAAAGATGCCATGTTTCTTCTGCAAGCCTCAGGAATAAAAGTAATTGCTGCTACAGAAAAAACAGATAACACCATCTACGATGTGTCTTTTAAAGAACCTTGTGCCATTATTATGGGTTCGGAAGGAAGAGGAATCAATCCCTCTGTTTTAAAACTTGTGGACGATAAGGCTAAACTTCCTCTATTGGGCGACATAGAATCCCTCAACGTATCCGTTGCCTGCGGTGTCATGCTATATGAAGTACTAAGACAAAGACTATAGATTGCTGATTGCTGATTGCTGATTGCTGATTGCGAAAAATCGTCCAATTTCAACCCAATACCAAACATCAAAATAACTAAAGTTCACTCCTTTCTAAATTAAGAAATTCAAAATCAATTCTTATTTGGCTTAAACGTATAATGAATGGTCGGGCCTCCCTCCTGCTTTACTTGAACTTCATTTTCTAAATTGGTTTCCTTTTCAGATTTAATTTCCAAAACATCAGGAACGTCGGTAATTTTAGGGTCTAAAATCTCGATGAAATTTCCGTTTTCATCAAAATGCCTTAAAAACGGATCATCTTCTTCGTTATAATTTTCATCCTCCCAAGCATATTTTTTGGGACTAGCAATTTCCTTTTTAAAGATAAAAGCAAAGAACAAACCAGTTACCAAACCTGCAGAATGCCCTTCCCAAGAAACCCCTTCCTTAATAGGTAGAACATACCAAATCATACCGCCATAAAGAAATACCACCAATAAAGACAAAGCTATTAAGCGATAATGTTTTGCTAAGATTCCTTTAAAAAAAGTAAAGCTTACCAACACATAAATTAAACCACTAGCTCCAATATGATAAGCCGGCCGGCCTATACTCCATGTAATAATTCCAGAGAGCAAAATTCCAAAGACGATTACTTTCCACGCAATGGGTTTATAGAAATAAAATAAGGATGCTGTTAAAACAAATAAAGGAATGGTATTATGATATAAATGTGTTATTCCCGAATGAATAAAAGGACTAAAAATAACGCCACGCAACCCCTTTAATGTTTGAGGATACACACCGAATTTCGTGAAATCCAAACCAAAACGTACCTCAACCCAAAAAACCAACCAAATTAGAAGGACCAAAAAAATGGGAGCTAAAATAACACTATTGGAAAATTGAAAATGTTCGTCAGATTTCATAGTTAAATTTAAAGCATTTATTACAAATAAACGACCACAAATGGAATTCGTGTAAAATTGTCATGCCTATAAAATGGAATTGAATAAATCGAGCCAAACTCCAAGTAAAACCAATTCAAATTTGCTTATTTTTATATAGGAAAGTTTCATATCCAAAACTAAAAAAACGAACTTAAGATTCCAGCCTTCGAAGTAATGTAGTAATTTTACACTATGAATGAGCCATTAGCAGAACGATTAAGACCTAAAACCTTAGAGGACTATATTAGTCAAGCACATCTTGTTGGAGAAAACGGAGCCTTAACCAAACAAATTAAACAAGGATTAATTCCTTCCATGATCTTATGGGGTCCTCCGGGCATTGGAAAGACTACCTTGGCCCATATTATTGCTACTGCGTCTGGAAGACCGTTTTACACTTTAAGTGCCATAAGCTCTGGCGTAAAAGATGTACGTGAAGTTATTGAAAAAGCGAAAACTAGTGGTGGATTATTTACCACAAAAAACCCGATACTTTTTATTGACGAAATCCATAGGTTTAGCAAATCGCAACAAGATTCTTTATTACAAGCGGTCGAGAAAGGTTGGGTAACCTTAATTGGAGCTACCACAGAGAACCCCAGTTTTGAAGTTATTCCAGCACTTTTATCCCGCTGTCAAGTATATGTTTTAAATTCTTTTAGCAAAGCCGATTTAGAAGCCCTTTTAAAGCGCGCTATTGAAAAAGACGAACACATATCTAAAAAAAACATAAGCCTCAAGGAAACAGAGGCTCTGCTGCGACTTTCTGGTGGAGATGCCAGAAAATTGTTGAATATTTTTGAATTGATAGTCAATTCTGAAACGTCAGATAAAATAACCATCACCAACGAAGCCGTTTTACAAAAAGTTCAAAACAATACGGTTCGTTACGATAAAACGGGAGAACAACATTACGACATTATTTCAGCTTTTATAAAGTCTATTCGTGGCAGCGATCCAAATGCAGCGGTATATTGGTTAGCAAGAATGATTGAAGGTGGTGAAGATGTGAAATTTATTGCCAGAAGATTACTTATTTTAGCCAGTGAAGATATTGGAAACGCCAACCCAACAGCATTAATTATGGCAAACAACACTTTTCAGGCAGTGTCCACGATTGGCCATCCCGAATCCCGGATTATTCTAAGTCAATGTGCCACTTATTTAGCTTGTTCCCCAAAAAGCAACGCGGCTTATGAAGCCATTAATAAAGCACAACAATTGGTAAAGCAAACTGGAGATTTATCGATTCCGCTTGCTATACGGAATGCGCCAACAAAACTTATGAAAGAATTAGGTTATGGCGAAGATTATAAATACGCACATAGTTATGAAAACAACTTTGCAGAACAAGAGTTTTTACCTGAAGAAATTAAAAATACCACGCTTTATAATCCTGGAAATAATTCAAGGGAAAATGCCCATCGTGAGTTTTTAAAACAACGTTGGAAAGACAAATACAACTATTAAAGCTCGATATTTAATTTGGTGTTTATTACTTTGCTTCCAATATTTTCTGAAAGGATCCAAGAATTATTTTCTTTTAATACCACAGCATTTTTGTCTTGCACAATAAAAACAGTAGGATTTTTGGTGCTTAATAGAACCATGGTCACTTTAGAAGACTTATCCACCAACTGATATCCACTTAGCGTTTTTTGAGCAAACAAAAGGGTTTCTTGTTTTTCAGAAACTTGTTCTACGGTATCTGTCGAGGTCTTAAGGCTAGACTCTGCAACCACCTTGGTAACTGACTCAAGTTCCTTCTCTTCTTTTAAAGCTGCAAGTTCTTCCTTTAATTGTTCTATTTCTTCACGGTCTGCTTTATGAGCAGTACTGCCCATAGCCAAAATAGTTTCATTTGGTTGATATTTATAATTCAAGACCTGCAAATGTAAAAAAGCATTCCTTAAAGCTTTATTATATGCTACGGCATACATTTTATCATAGCTCACGCCAAAATCAGAAAGATAAATCACCTCCCCTTTGCAGTCTCTTAATTCTATCCGTAATTTTGTTTGAAAAGATCCAGGAACATGGATCACATCCGATTTTAATGCCAAGCACGGATTGAACCTTAAATCTTCTGGAAATATGTCATTTTCTTTTAAAGCTGTAAATCCATATTTCTCAAATAAGAAATGTGAAATGGAGTTCAGCTGATATTCATCTCTTTCCTTTAAAAAATCGTATTTATTAGGTACAATAACATACTTATAATCATTCACGCTATTTTGCGAAAACACAGATAAAGAAGATAAAGAGGATGCAAAAACAATGATAATTATTAAAAGCTTCTTAAACATACTTAGTGATTTTTTAATTCGTGTAAACATAGACAAAATTTATAAAAATAATTTTAGTTCGTTTAAATTATTTATCTGTTTCCCTGAATGTTCCATGGTTGTTTTTAAATAATTAAAATGAATGGCTTCCATACCAAAATTAATTGCGCCTTGAATATCTGCTTCCATATTATCACCAATCATAATGCTGGTTTCCGGGTTGGCATTTACCTTGCTTAGGGCATGATGAAAGATTTTTGGATTCGGTTTTTTTACTCCTACTTGCTCAGAATCCGTTACCGATTTGAAAAAATGATAAATGTTGGAATTCCTTAATTTACTCTCTTGGATTTCCTGGAATCCATTGGTTATAATATGTAATTGGTATTTTGGTTGTAAATAACTTAAAACATCCAGAGCATCCGAAAACAAATAATTAAACGAGCTTAAATAGGTTATATAATCTACAGATAGTTTGTTTATTAACGTCGGATCCGCTTGAAAGGATATTTTTTTAAAGCTATCGTTTAACCGGTGGTAACGCAAGTACTCCTTATCGATTTTTTCATCTCTATAAAGTTTCCAATAATTTAGATTAATAGGTTCGTAATGGCTTAAAAATTCGTCTAAATCTACAGCCACGTTATGTATTTTAAATATTTTATCGAATGTCAATGCCGAATTTTTATCAAAATCCCAAAGGGTATGATCCAAATCGAAAAAAACATCCTTAATTCCGTTAATCTTCATTAGCTGACTCTAAAATAATATTAAACAATTCTTTATATCCTTTCCATCTATCTACATCGCTAAAAGTATAGTTATGAAATACAGGAACAAATTCGCCATTTACCTTTTTAACCTCATTAATTAACTCGTTTAAAGCTTTTTTCTTATCTAAAAGTGAGTTTATTTTTAGTAAGGAATAATCGAGTAAATGATAAGAGGTTATTTTTAATGGCGTTTGTATTTCGTAATCTAAATCGTAAAAGAAAAAGGGTGTGCAAGTTCCTGCCCTAAATCCAGCGTGATTTACATAACCCATGGTATAATCTTCCAAAATTTCCAACTCCACAAGATTTCTGTAGGATTCTGGTAAATTAAGTTTGGAAAACGACTGTCTAGAAGCTGTTAATGACGTATTCAATATAGTTTCCATCCGTTTTTTCTCCCTTTTTAGCATGGCCACATCATCAAGCGCAAAATACGATACTTTTAATCCAACCTGACAATAATCTGCTACTTGCTTGATAAGAGTAACAAATTTCTTTTTTTGAGGATCAATACCTTTGTCGTAGGTAGAATAATCACCAATTAAAAAGAAAAATAGAAACTTAAAATCACTGTGTTTCTGTTTGTTTATAATGTATTTAAAGGTGTCATACGTATCTCTCTTTAATCCAAAAAGCACCATATATCGGTAATACAGTTTCTTGAAATTGAAACTAAAAACATCTTTAACTGTTCCTCCAAACGTTCTCATAATTCCTTTTAATTTGAAATTATAAGCTGAAGGGACATCAATAATGGGTTTTATGGAATAACTTCTCTCGGGAAACTGAAACTCTGGATAATTTTGCTGAAAGACCTTTCTAAATTTATAGGCCCAAATATCGACTACAGGTTGATGCAAAAAACCTTGTTCCAAAGCCAAACTTTCATGAGCGGTAAAGCGTCCATATTCATCTTTTACATGTGGCAAATACTCTTCATAACGACTTAATAAATAAAAAGCTGCTGAAAATATATCGAAGGGAATAGCACTTTTTTCACCCGTATAAAAAAAGCATTTGGTCTCTTCCCAATCTTGGACATGTATTTCAACATCTGAAATTCCTTGCTCAAATAAAATATCATGGCTTCTTACAAAAATCTCATTGCTTAAAGCTTGTCTCGTATAGGACATTTTTAAACTATCGTGAGCAATAAAATCTTCGATAGTAGTTGTAAAATCGACAGGAATCCCCAATATCCTAGTAAAAATCTGTTTAAAGGAATATTTTAATCGAGGTGATATTTTATGTGTATAAACTAATAACATATATGAGTATAAATTTAAAATTCCCTGTTAGCCAAGAAGCGGGCCAATTTCAAAAACACCTAAGTTTAAAACTATGTAAACACATTTTTTGAAATCTATATTTTGAGTATGAACCTATAGCAGTCCTTCGTCGGCGAAGCTAAAGTAGGCTTTTTCGGTTATGATAACGTGGTCCAGAACTTTAATATCCAAACTTTCTCCTGCTAATTTTAATTTTTTGGTAATTTGTTTGTCGGCTTCACTAGGTTTTAGAGTTCCAGAAGGATGATTATGAGACAAAATAAGTCCTGTGGCGCCAACTTCTAAAGCATTTTTAAGAACCAAACGAACGTCCACCAAAGTACCTGTAATACCGCCTTTGCTCAGTTGGTTTTTACGAATAATTTTATTGGAATTGTTTAAATACAGAATCCAGAATTCTTCGTGTGGCAACTCGCCCAAAATAGGTTGCATGACTTGAAAAACCGATTGACTGGAAGTAATTTTATTTTTTTGCACAAGGGCCTCACCTCCTCTTCTTCTGCCTATTTCCAAAGCAGCTGCAATAGTTATTGCTTTAGCCTCGCCAATCCCTTTAAAGTCCATTAATTGCTTTAAGGAAAGCTTTCCTAGGGCATTGAGATTGTTATCGACACTGGCGAGAATGCGTTTGCTTAAATCGACCGCACTTTCATTTCTATTTCCAGAACCAATAAGAATAGCAACCAGTTCGGCATCGCTTAAACTGGCTTTGCCTTTATCGCGTAGCTTTTCCCGTGGCTGATCGTTTTGATTCCAGTTTTTAATAGAAAACGATGGTAATTTTTTCTGCATCTAGTAAATATAATTATTGTAACTTTCAGAAGCAAAAAAAATACTGGTATGAATTCTTTATTTAATACTGAAAGTCAGCAAACTGTTATAACCAGACTTAATAATCTGAGTGAAACCTCGCAACCAACTTGGGGAAAAATGACTATCACCCAGATGTTATCCCATTGCCAGAAACCATTGGAAGTGGCTAACGGAAACTTAAAACTCGATACCAAGATAGGATTTGCTAAAAAACTTGTTCTAAAACTTTTTAAACCCCTGATGTATAACGATAAACCTTGGAAAAGAAACCTAGGAACTGTTAAAGAATTTAAAATTGCAGACACTGAAGAATTTAACATTGAAAAAAGTAAATTAATTGCTGTTATCAATGAATTCTCTAAGAAAAAAGACACTACTAATTGGCCTGAACATCCGTTTTTTGGCACATTTAGTACGGATCAATGGGGGAAAATGCAATACAAACATCTAGATCATCATTTAACACAATTTGGAGTATAAATAATGAGTAATTATCCGCCTAAACACCATCAAGACAAAGATTTGGACCATTTACTTGAAGTTATCAAAACCTATCCCTTAGCAACCGTTATATCAGTTAAAAACAATGAACCTATAATTACGCACCTGCCCTTAATTTATGAACATGGCAAACTTATAGGTCATTTAGATAAAAACAATCCTCAAGTAGAATTATTAAAAAACAGCAACCCAGTAACCCTTATTTTTTCAGGCCCTCAATGCTATATATCGCCTAGTATTTATACGACTACGCAATTACCAACTTGGAATTATATTAAAGTCCATATTACTGGAACTGTAAATGAAATTAAAAATCCAGAAACCATTAAACAGTCTATGATAACCATGACAGAGTTTTTGGAAGCTCCAGAGCATAAATACGTTTTAGATTTAGACAATAACAGAATGGAACAATTTATTAGCTATGTTATTGGTTTTGAAATTGAAATTATTAAATGGGAAGGGAAGTTTAAACTTTCGCAAGACAAAAAACCTCAGGACATGGAGAATGCCAAAACAGAACTAATTCGTGCAAATCAAGAAAGTGTCAAGCAGTTTCTGGATAGCGTATTTTAGAAATAATTTGGAAAATCCCTGCTTCCATGAAGCACTCGAATAATTTGGATGTGATTAAGAACGATAAAAAATGATGTGTTCTTGTTCCAAAATACTAAATAATCCCAATTTTAATTCTTGACGTTTTCTCCAGATTTCTGAATTAATAACCAAACTATTAAAGACTTTTTATAAATACTTTATTGCTTGATCAAAACCATGTTCTTTTTCAGTATAATCAGAAATTTCATCTAGATAATAATCTGCAATATGTGAAAGTTCATAATGACTGAGTTTATAAGACATTTAACTAAATTTTCTTTTTCGTTTGTCTTTAATCATATCTTGAACAGAACGTCTACTAGCCGTTCCAGACCAGCCCTTTTCTATTTCAGCTTTAAAATCTGCAACAACTTTATGTCTAAAAATTTCATGTAAGCGAAGGGCATCTCGAAAAAGTTCACTGGCATTTTGAAAATCTCCAGAAGCTATTTGTTACGTAATATAATCTTCTTGTTTTTTTATTAAACTAACATTCATAATCTTTAGATTTAATAATCAAATATATAAAACGTGTTCATATTTAGTAAATATAGACATAGCCTTGTATTAAGAGGTAGAAAAATTCCCAATAAAAACGTATTAATATTTGGGAAAATTACTTAGTTTTTCACTTATTTATAAGCACCCAAAGCTCAACTTCTTCCTTAGATCGCCAATGTTGATCACGCGTGGTTTCCTTAGAAGCACTTTTTACAGATTTTTTTAAATATGTTTCCAATTGAAATCTTCCACCTTCCGCTAACTCCTT
>NZ_DATGNO010000114.1:0-7549 GCF_035306705.1 Xanthomarina sp. | reverse complement strand
AGATCGGTTGCAACGGCTCTAAAAGGAATAACTAAATCATCAAAATCTGTCGTGTTATAGGCAGGATACATAATTTCGGACAAAAACTCCCTGAGATTCTGGTCTTTTAGTAAAGAGGTTTTAATTTTCGGTCTTCCTTTAACTAGATCCAAATTCACCAAATACCTGCCAAACTCGCTTTTTTCTTCCACACCAACATCTCTAAACGAAGCCTCACTCCCCAATAATTTACTCCAGTTAGCCGCTTTGGTCATGGAAGCAATACTATCTCCAGAGTATCCCATGGCATAAAGACCTCCAACAATGCTCCCCATACTGGTACCCACTATTAAATCGGGTACAATACCCAAACTATCCAAAGCTTGCAAAACAGGAATATGGGCAATACCTTTAGCGCCGCCGCCACTTAAAACCAAAGCTATTTTGGGTTTTTTGTCTTTTAAAGGCGTCTCGCTTTCTTGAGAAAAGATGTTTAATGGTAGAAAAACAAATAAACCAAAGAGACAAACACCTATAATTCTGGAGTTTCCAAGATTCAGGCTTGTAAAAAGAGTCATCATTTTTTTATTCATCTTATTATCAGTGGGGTTATCAATTATTTGGAATTTCTCAGCATCTAAAGATAAAATTAACTATTTATAAAAAACTACAATGCATACATTTTTAATAAAATTGAAGAGAGAATAAAAAAAAATAATTTTATTATTAATTTATGTTAAATTAAAATTACTTTTGTTATACACATTCCGCACTTTTAAATGGCTTGCTATAAACAATCCCACCCAAGCCCTGAAATTTATTGTAGTACTTAATAAGAATGGTATTCACTAAAAATTAATAACAATGAAAAAAATAATTTTTGCACTAATGATGGTTGTATTAGTGAGCAGTTGTTCTTCTGAAGTTGATAATTCGGAAAAAAACCTGGCACTTATTGAAAACTATGTCAAAGCAGTTGAAAACATGGATTTTGATGCCATGGATTTATATCTGGATGACAACTACCTTGGTTTAGGCCCTTCTTATGGCGACTCCATAAACAAAACACAAGCCATTACTAACTGGAAATCCAATGTGGAAACTCTCTATGAAAAAATACACTACGATAAATCCAGAAATGCGGCCATAAAAATTGTTACAGGAGACAACCAAGGGGATTGGATATCCAATTGGGCTGAACTTAAAATCGATTATAAAAACAACAGAGGTTCCGTAATTATTTGGGCCAATTCCATTTACCAAATACAAAACGAAAAAATTGTAAAAAGCTATACCTTCTATAATGAAGCCGATGTTTTAGGTCAATTAGGCTATACATTTTTTAACCCAGACGATTTTTAAACTTAATAAGCTATAAAATGAAAACAATCCTAATAACTTTCGTACTCCTAGTGTCATTTAATTATGCGGCTAAGGCTCAAAGCAAATCCTTAGCGTCTAGCTTGGGATTGTATGTGTTTCCAGCGAAAGAACAAAGCCAGGCCACTCAAGACACCGATGAAACTGCCTGTTATAAATGGGCCATGAATCAAACGGGGTTCGACCCCATGAATCCGACCAAGGTTCAAGCTGCGCAAGTAGACAAATCTGCTGATGGCACAGCGGTAGTTGGAGCTGCTGGTGGCGCTGCTGCAGGAGCTGCCATTGGCGCTATTGCTGGAGATGCTGGCGAAGGTGCTGCCATTGGTGCCATTGCAGGGGCCTTAAGAGGACGACGCGCAAAAGTAATGCACGACCAACAAGCTCAGCAACAAAACAATCAAGCTGCTGCATCTCAAGAAAAAGCGATGAGCGACGATTTTAAAAAAGCCTTTTCAGCCTGTTTGGAAGGAAAAGGATATACGGTTAAATAATAGGTATCTATGAAGAAATACACAACGCTCCTGTTCATACTCTTGTTTACAGGCTTTCATGCACAGTCGCAAGTATTGATATCTCTTTTGTTTGGAGACAAACTAAATTCCGAATACATCGAATTTGGTTTAGATGGAGGTGTGGATTTCGCGAGTTTAAACGGAATATCCTCAAATACAAGCACCAATTTTTATTTGGGTTTCTATTTCGATTTGACTATTAAAAAACATCCTGAGTGGATTTTTAACACGGGAGTTATTGTAAAATCTAATATGGGTGCCGAAGGTATTGCCGTGTACAACTTAAATGATGCCGACTTAAATACCGCTTTTGAAGGGGGCTCCATACAGCGTAAAATCAATTATTTTAATGTCCCATTGGTTATTAAAAGAAAGCTTGGCAACCATGTCCATGTTGGGGCTGGTACCATGCTAGGCTTAAGATATAAAGCACATGATATCTTTACCAATAAAGTAATCGATAAAGAAGACTTAACGTATAAGTTGGATATTAAAGATCAAACCACAGCGTTGGATGCCGGATTATTGGCCAGTATTAATTATAAGTTGCTCTCCAAAATGGGTATGAATATCAACTTAAAATATTATTATGGCTTGGTCAATATCAATAAAAACGACGCAGAAGGAAAACAATATAACCGATCTATTTATCTAGGTGTAGGCATTCCAATAGGTGCCGGAAAAAAGAAAAAAGAGACCGAAGCAGATACTACTTCTAAAGTAGAAACAAATTAAGCAGCAATCTTTTTCTTTTAAAAACCAAAACAAATCAATTAGCAAAAAACAGCCAGATCCAAACGCCAATCTTACTAGGCTTCCTTTTGGGCAAACACCAAATGCACCTAAAGCTGGAATGACGTTTACAACCACAGGGTCGATGAACGGGATGAATTCTAAAGAATTAAAACACAAAAAAGCCTTGAAATGAATAATTTCAAGGCTTTCTTTATGATATTTCTTATGGGGTTCTACTTATTTAACCGCCATTAATTCCACGTCAAAAATCAAGGTAGCATCTGGAGGAATAACGCCTCCGGCACCGCGACTTCCATAACCTAAATCGCTTGGAATTACAAATCTGGCTTTATCTCCAACCTGTAACAACTGGATCCCTTCATCCCAACCTGCAATAACCTGTCCCATTCCTACTGGAAATTCTAGAGGATCCTTGCGTTTGTACGACGAATCGAAAACAGTTCCATCTGGCAGCTGACCTTTATAATGTACTGAAACCGTTTTGCCTTTTTCAGCTTTGGCTCCAGTTCCTTTTTGTAAAATTTGATAACGTAAACCACTTTTGGTTTCTTCAAAACCTACAGCTAATTTATCCAATTCAGCGCTTTTGGCTTCACGTGCCGCCGCGATAAGCTTTTCACGTGAACCTTCAAAAGTTCTAAACGCTTCAATGGCATTATAGGCCTCAGCATCTGCTCCTACTCTTAATATTTCAAGGGTTTTTATTTCATCGCCTTGAGCAATGGCATCTACCACATCCTGTCCTTCAACAACTTTTCCAAAAACAGTATGGTTGTTATCTAACCAAGGAGTTTCTATATGGGTGATGAAAAATTGAGAACCATTGGTTCCCGGACCAGCATTGGCCATAGATAAGATTCCTGGTGCATTGTGTTTTAAATCTGGATGAAACTCATCGTCAAATTTATAACCTGGATTTCCAGTACCTGAGCTTTGCGGACAACCTCCTTGGATCATAAAATCTGGAATCACTCTGTGGAATTTTAATCCATCGTAATAAGGTGTGCCTTGTGCTTTCACCGAATTTTCCATGTTTCCTTCTGCTAAAGCTACAAAATTACCCACTGTTCCAGGTGTTTTCTTGTATTCTAAAGCGACTAATATCTCACCTTTATTGGTGTTGAACTTTGCGTATAAACCGTCTTGCATTTTTTATTTTTTTAATGAAAGTGCAAAGATAAGGAATGCAAGTAATAATGAATAATTAAAAATGAATAATGAATATCTAAATTCCAAAAACGAAAGCCCACTCAAAACTCTGAGCACTTTAAGCACTTCCAACTTTAGGCACTCAAGGCACTTTAGGCACTCCCAACTTTAGACACTCACAACTTTAGACACTCACAACTCTAGACACTTTTAAAAACTAATTCGCCACCTCACTAATAAACTTAATCCGATACAAACGCAATTCTTCATCGTCATAATCGCCATCAAATTCATTAATAGCCTCGTCTATCTTATCCGTTTTAGCTTCCATAAAATAATCATGAATCTCCTCTTGTTGATCATCATCAAGAATATCACTTATCCAATAATCTATATTCAATTTGGTTCCAGAAAAGACAATAGCTTCCATTTCCTTAATAAAATCCTTCATTTCCATACCTTTGGCCGAAGCAATATCATCTAAAGGCAGTTTTCTGTCAATGTTTTGAATGATGTATAGTTTTAACGCGGAATTGGTGCCTGTCGATTTCACAATCATATCATCTGGCCGGTCAATTTCATTTTCCTCGACATATTTGGCAATCAGCTCAATAAAATCTTTTCCGTATTTTTTGGCTTTTCCATCTCCTACCCCGTGCACATTACTCAATTCCTCAAGGGTCAACGGATATTTAAGCGCCATATCTTCCAATGATGGGTCCTGAAAAATAACAAATGGAGGAACGCCAAGTTTTTTGGCATTCTTTTTACGTAAATCCTTCAGCATGTTCATAAGGACTTCGTCGGCAACAGCGCCTTCCCCTTTAGCTGAAGTAATAATATTATCGTCTCCAGAGCTAGCAAACACATGGTCTTCGGTCATCATAAAAGATTCCGGGTGTTTTATAAAGTTTTTTCCAGCCTCTGTGATTTTGATCACTCCATAGGTTTCTATATCCTTCTTTAAAAAACCCGCTACCAGTATTTGTCGCACCATAGCCATCCAATAGCCTTTTTCCCGAGCCTTTCCTTTTCCAAAAAATGGCAGCTCATCGGTTCTATGCGATTTAATTAAGGCATTGGCCTTTCCAATAATGACATTTACCAAATCCTTGGTTTTATATTTTTCGTTGGTAGCTTCTACAGTTTCTAAAACCAAAACGGCTTCATCTTTGGCTTCATGTTTCTTTTTCGGATAACGCACATTGTCGTCCATATCGCCACCATCGCCTGTTTCGTTGTCAAATTCTTCCCCAAAATAATGGAGGATGAATTTTCTTCTGGAAATGGATGTTTCCGCATAAGCTACAACCTCTTGTAGTAAAGCTTGCCCGATTTCCTGTTCGGCCACAGGTTTTCCAGACATAAATTTCTCTAACTTTTCTATATCCTTATAGGCATAAAACGCCAGACAATGTCCTTCGCCTCCATCGCGTCCGGCACGTCCGGTTTCTTGGTAATAACTTTCTATACTTTTAGGAATATCGTGATGGATTACAAAACGCACATCGGGTTTGTCTATACCCATTCCAAAGGCAATGGTTGCCACCACCACATCAATATCTTCCATTAAAAACATGTCCTGATGTCTGGATCTGGTTTTAGCATCCAATCCGGCATGATAAGGCACCGCTTTCACCCCATTTACTTGCAGGGTTTGCGCCAATTCCTCCACACGTTTCCTACTTAAACAGTATATAATGCCCGATTTTCCACTGTTTTGCTTCACAAATCGGATGATATCGGCATCTACTTGTTTGGTTTTCGGTCGTACCTCATAATATAAATTGGGTCTATTAAAGGATGCTTTAAAAGTTGTGGCATTCGGAATGGCCAAATTCTTTAAAATATCTTCCTGAACCTTCGGTGTAGCCGTAGCAGTTAGCCCAATAATTGGAATATTATCGCCAATACGCTGAATAATATGTTTTAGATTTCGGTATTCTGGTCGGAAATCATGACCCCACTCACTAATACAGTGGGCTTCATCCACGGCCATAAAAGATATTTTCACCGAACGCAAAAACTCGACGTTCTCCTCTTTGGTAAGCGATTCTGGAGCCACATAAAGCAGCTTGGTAACACCGCTCAGGATGTCTTCCTTAACCCGTTTAATCTCCGTTTTATTTAAGGAGGAATTTAACACATGGGCTATGCCTTCCTCTTTAGAGATGCCTCTAATGGCATCTACTTGGTTTTTCATTAAGGCAATTAAAGGAGAAACAATAATAGCCGTACCTTCTTGCATAAGCGCAGGTAACTGGTAGCATAAGGATTTGCCACCGCCCGTGGGCATGATTACAAAAGTGTCTTTTCTAGCCAAAAGGCTTGTAATAACTTTTTCTTGTAATCCCTTGAACTTACCAAAGCCAAAATATGTTTTTAAGGCTTTGTGCAAGTCGTTTTCAATTATCGACATGAATCTTTTTAATTTTAATTTACACTTTCTTCCAATCCACTAAAATTAAATTGCTATTAATTATAGTTCGTATTTACAAACCCCTCAAATATTTTTCGTTAGCTTTGTAGCGTTTTTATACGAAGACAAAACTTGACAAGTTTGAATATGTTTAAAGATATGAAATTCTTTAAAAGCATCAACCCAAAAAATAATATATTTTGAACAAGCAGAATTCTATTATACATACTGCTAAACAAACGATTGAAATGGAAAGTAAGGCCATTTTCAATCTCTCTCGTTATATTGACGAAGAATTTGCAGCTAGCGTAGAGCTTATTTACAACTCTAAAGGTCGTGTTATTATCACCGGAATTGGAAAAAGCGCCATTATTGCTACTAAAATCGTAGCAACTTTAAATTCTACAGGAACACCTTCCATTTTCATGCATGCTGCCGATGCCATCCATGGAGATCTTGGACTTATCCTACAGGACGATGTGGTTATTTGCATTTCTAAAAGCGGGAATACCCCAGAAATTAAGGTGTTGGTCCCTCTTATTAAGAATGCCAAAAATAAAATGATTGCCATTACTGGAAATAAAGACTCCTTTTTAGGGAAACAAGCAGATTATGTATTGAATACCTTTGTTGAAAAAGAAGCCTGCCCAAACAACCTAGCCCCTACTACCAGTACCACAGCACAATTAGTTATGGGCGATGCCCTGGCCATCTGCTTATTGGAACTACGAGGCTTTTCTAGCACCGATTTTGCCAAGTACCACCCTGGAGGCGCTCTAGGCAAAAAATTATATTTACGCGTTAGCGATATGTCGGAAGTGAACGAAAAGCCACAAGTCAGCCTTCAAACAGGATTAAAAGAGGTCATTATTGAAATTACCGAAAAAATGCTGGGAGTAACAGCCGTCGTGGAATCGGGGAAAATTATTGGCATTATTACCGATGGCGATTTAAGACGGATGTTGAGCAAAACAGATAACTTTACCAGCTTGTTTGCTAAGGATATTATGAGCAAAAACCCAAAAACCATCGACTCGAACGCCATGGCTGTAGATGCTATGGAACTTATGGAGAAACACGGGATTTCACAATTGCTGGTAGAACATGAAGGAATGTATGCTGGTGTAGTGCACGTTCACGACTTAATTAAAGAAGGCATTTTATAATGACAAAAAGAAAGAATGTGAACGAAATGTCTTTCCTCGACCATTTAGAGGATTTACGTTGGCATTTAATACGTGCTACCATAGCCATTTTAATTGCGGGGACTGGAGCCTTTATCTTTTCCGATTTTATTTTCAACACCATCATCTTTGGTCCCAAGCGCATGGACTTCCCAACCTATAAGTGG
>NZ_DATGNO010000113.1:0-19957 GCF_035306705.1 Xanthomarina sp. | reverse complement strand
TTATGAAGGTTATACAAAAATCCATATTACAAATTGTGTAACCATAACCAGCTCTTATAATCTAGGAAAGTTTGAGAAACTATTAAGTTCTAAATTCTTTAAATGTCATAAATCGCACATTATTAATTTGGATAAAGTACGACATTTTGAAAATGAAGGGTATGTGGTTTTAGATAATGAGTATCGCGTGCCCATATCCAAAACAAATAAAAAAGCCTTTTTAAATTTGTTTAATTAAGCCTTGTTTCCACCCAAATAGATGCAATCTTTTAGATCTTGCATAGAAGTGAATGGAACTACTACTTTGTGGTACATATAGGTGCTATCCAATTCTTTGGAGAGGCTTTGGTCGTCTATGTTTACACTAATGTCGTTCATTTTAAACTGGCAAGGATGCTCGTAACCTGCAGCATGTGTAATTTCTATAAACTCTTTCCTAAACGTTTTAAAATACTGAGCTAACCTTACAGATTTTAAGGTTGGATCTAATCCATTTTGAAGCCATTTATTTTGTGTTGCAACGCCACTCGGACAACGATTGGTATGGCAAATTTGAGCTTGAATGCATCCAATACTCATCATAGCTTCACGCGCTACGTTAATGCAATCTGCGCCCATAGCAAAGGCCATGGCCGCTTTGGCAGGAAAGCCTAATTTTCCACTGCCTATAAAAACAATACGCTCACAAAGGTCTTTATCTTTAAATAGTTTATACAAATCGCTAAATCCATAAACCCAAGGTAGGGATACATGATCTGCAAAACTAGGAGGTGCAGCTCCAGTGCCACCTTCACCACCATCGACTGTAATAAAATCTGGGCCTTTTCCTGTTTTAACCATAATGTTTGCAAGCTCTTTCCATTCGCCTAGCTTTCCAATAGCCGCTTTAATTCCTACAGGAAGTCCTGTTGCTTCAGCTATTTGCTCAATAAATTCCATCAATTCGGGAACATTGGAGAAAGCGGAATGATTAGGAGGAGAAAGCACATCTTGTCCTAGTGGAACATGACGAACATCTGAAATTTCCTGAGTAATTTTTGCAGCAGGAAGCACACCGCCTTTTCCAGGTTTTGCACCTTGAGAGAGTTTAATTTCTATGGCTCGAACAAAAGGATTCTTATTAACTAAATCAACGAGTTTCTCCATAGAAAAATTACCAGCATCGTCTCTAACTCCAAAATAACCAGTTCCAATATGGAAAACAACATCTCCACCATGACTGTGATAAGGAGATAAGCCGCCTTCGCCAGTATTGTGATAAGCATCAGCCATTTTAACTCCTTTATTTAAAGATTCCACTGCTCTAGCAGAAAGCGAACCAAAACTCATAGCCGAAACGTTAATTACAGAACCTGGTCTGTATGGTCTTCTTCGATTATTATGTAATCCCATAACTTTAGCACAAGGCAAAAAGCAGTGGTTAATGCTGTTAGGATGGTCTGGAGCTATTTTATAAGGCATCATGGCATTGTTAATAAAAATATGCTGATGCGCATAAATATCCCTATCGGTTCCAAAACCTTCGTAGTTATTTTCTTTTTTGGCAGAAGCATAAATCCAGCCTCGTTCTATTCGATTAAAAGGCAGCTCTTCTCTATTGTTGGCAACCAAATACTGTCTTAATTCCGGTCCTATTTTCTCCAACATATATCTGAAGTGACCAACTATTGGAAAGTTGTGACTAATAGTATGTCGTTTTTGTAGAAACACATCTCGGAAGGCAATAAGAAGTAAGCCAATAATAATCCACATCCACCAAGTGATCTGACTTAAAAAATTGAAAACAGCATCCATATTTATAATTTTGACGTAAATATATTTAAAATATATAGGATTAAAATAGATATCTTTATGAAATGACACAACAAAAACGAAAATGGTTAATAATTGTCGGAAGTATTGTAATTATTCTGTTTGTAGGATATTTTATAGCTCAATACGTTGTAAAATCTAAACTAGAAAACCTGTTGACTACAGAGCTTCCCGAAACCATAGAATTACATTATGATGATTTAGCGGTAAATTTATTAAAAGGCAAAATTGTACTAACCAATCTACACCTTACCAATCATGGACATACAGTTAATGAGCCCAATGGAATTGTCCAACTAGATCAACTCTCTGTTAATGGTATTGGATATTGGAGTTTTCTGGTTAATGATTTGATTAAAATAGTTGAAATTTCATTAAAAAACCCTGAGATTACCTATTATCACAATCCAATAATTCCCAAAGAAGAATATCAGGTTTCCAATTCCAATTCTTTTAAAAATCAAATTGAGATTAAAAAAGTGAATTTGGAAAACGGTCGGATAAAAATATTGGATTCTGAAACGGATTCCTTAAAACTTCAAACAGAGAATATTCATTTAAAACTTGAGGGAATTGTCTATAATGAACGCACAAAAAAACATAAAATTCCTATTGAATATAAGAATTATCAACTAACATTTTCTTCGTTTTTCTCACAAATGGGTGAATATGAAAATGTAGCTATTAAAGAAGCTGAATTGAACCAAGCATTGATTTCTCTTAATGATGTACGTATGCAAACTAAATATTCGAGAGACGTTTTATCTGAAATTATTCCTAAAGAACGAGATCACTACAATTTAAATATTAGTTCATTAACAATTAAAAAACCACTCCTAGAAAACACATCCAATTCTAAATTACATTTTTTAAGTGAACAAATAGATATCTTTCAACCAGTTTTTAAAGTCTATCGAGATAAGTTGGTAACAGACGATGAAACCATTAAACCCTTGTATAGTAAAATGCTACGTGATTTAAATTTTGATTTAACAGTAGATAAAGTTCAAATTCACGATGGTTTTATTTCTTATGAAGAGAAAGTAAAAACAGATAGAGTAGCGGGAAAGGTTTCTTTTTCAAACTTTAATGCACACATCAGTCATGTAAGCAATACCTACCTAGAACCAATAAAAACCACTTTAGATATCAACACGCTTTTTATGGAAAAAACTCCTTTAAAAGTGGTTTGGACTTTTGACGTGAACAATCCTTCCGATTTATTTGAATTTCAAGCAGAAATGGATGTGCTTCAAGCCAGTAATTTAAATAGCTTTACCGAATCCAACTTAAATATTCGCATGGAAGGCCAATTGGATAAAACATATTTCACCATTTCAGGTACGGATGATTTATCGTCTATTGATTTCAAAGTGAAGTACAAAGCGTTTGATGTTATTGTGCTAAAGGAAGACGGGAACGAGAAAAACAAACTTTTATCGGATGTGATTAACCTGTTTGTTTCCAAAAATAGTCACTCGAAAGAAGATAATTTTAAAGAGGTTACAAAAACAGATATTGAACGTCATAAAACCCAATCGGTTTTTAATTTTATTTGGATCAGTACGAAAGCTGGATTATTAAAAGCCATGACTATCGATTAGTTTATGGATTTAGGACTAATTGACTTTTTATAAAACTTTAACAACTTCTTGCGTAGTTCTAAGAAGTTTCAAATTGTTTATAATTATTCGTAATTCTCAAGGGGAAAAAGCTTAACAATGGTTATTTTTAGCCCTTTAAATGAAAGAGAATTGGAGAAGTATTTAAGTCAGTTAAACGAAGCACAATTAGCACCAACCCTTCAAAAGGATGGCCCGATGATTGTTATTGCAGGAGCAGGATCTGGGAAGACCAGAGTGTTAACCTATAGAATAGCCTATTTAATGAGCCAAGGTGTGGATGCGTTTAATATTTTATCGCTAACATTTACCAATAAGGCTGCGCGCGAAATGAAAGATCGAATTGCTTCCATTGTAGGCAATAGCGAAGCAAAAAACCTGTGGATGGGAACGTTTCACTCGGTTTTTGCTAAAATTTTACGTATTGAAGGAGAGAGGTTGGGCTATCCTAGCAATTTCACTATTTATGATACCCAAGATTCCGATAGATTGATTTCTGCCATTATTAAAGAAATGAACTTGGATAAAGATATTTATAAATACAAACAAATTCGCTCTCGGATTTCTTCCTATAAAAATAGCTTAATTACAGTTAAAGCTTATTTTCAAAATCCAGAACTTAAAGAGGCCGACGCCATGGCTAGACGCCCGAAAATGGGTGAAATCTACAAAAACTACGTCGATAGATGTTTTAAGGCTGGAGCCATGGATTTTGATGATTTATTGCTAAAAACCAATGAGCTTTTAACACGTTTTCCGGAGGTTTTGGCTAAATATCAAGATCGATTTCGCTATATCTTGGTGGACGAGTATCAAGATACCAACCACAGTCAGTACTTGATTGTTAGAGCGCTTTCCGATAGGTTTCAGAACATTTGCGTGGTAGGTGATGATGCCCAAAGTATTTATGCCTTCCGTGGTGCCAACATTAATAATATCTTAAACTTTCAGAAAGATTACGACGATGTAAAATTATTCCGACTGGAGCAAAATTACCGTTCAACTAAAAATATTGTCAACGCAGCTAATTCCATCATCGATAAAAACCAAACTAAATTGGAAAAGGTTGTTTGGACAGCTAACGACGTAGGAGCTAAAATAAAAGTCAACCGATCTCTAACTGATGGGGACGAAGGTCGTTTTGTAGCTAGTTCTATTTTCGAGAATAGAATGCAAAATCAATTGAAATTTAGCGATTTTGCTGTGTTGTACCGCACCAATGCGCAGTCTCGTGCTTTTGAGGATGCCTTTCGAAAACGAGATATTCCGTATAGAATTTATGGAGGCTTATCGTTTTATCAGCGTAAGGAAATTAAGGATGTTCTTTCTTATTTACGACTCATTATCAATCCAGCAGATGAGGAGGCTTTAAAACGCGTTATTAATTATCCAGCAAGAGGTATTGGTCAAACTACTTTAGATAGATTAATTGTGGCCGCCAACCATTATAACCGTTCCATTTTTGAAGTGTTGCAAAACATCGATAAATTAGACCTCAATATTAATTCTGGTACCAAAAATAAACTTCAGGATTTTGTCACCCTAATTGAAAGTTTTCAGGTTTTAAATAAAACAGCCAATGCTTTTGAACTTGCCGAACATGTTACAAAAGCAAGTGGATTAATTAGAGAACTCAATAAAGATGGTACGCCAGAAGGTGTTGCCAAAATGGAAAATATTGAAGAGCTTTTAAACGGGATGAAGGATTTTGTTGAAGGACAAAAAGAATTGGCAGATGCCACCGCTTCTTTGGCTGAGTTTTTAGAGGACGTTGCTCTAGCAACAGATTTGGATGCCGACAAAGGCGATGCAGATCATGTGGCTTTAATGACCATTCACTTAGCAAAAGGTTTGGAGTTTCCGTACGTATATATTGTTGGGTTGGAAGAAGATTTATTTCCAAGTGCCATGAGCATGAATACACGTAGTGAACTAGAGGAGGAGCGACGTTTGTTTTATGTGGCACTTACCAGAGCCGAAAAACAAGCTTACTTGACCTATGCTTTAACCCGCTATCGTTGGGGAAAATTAGTGGATGCTGAACCTAGTCGATTTATTGAAGAAATAGATGAGGAATACCTAGATATTATTACACCTATAGAAGAACGACGCTTTAACCCAATGTTGAGTGCCGATATTTTTGGAGATGATATTCCCGAAATTAAAAGAATGGCAGATGCCAATAAAATTCGTTTTAAAAAGCCTGTACAGCCTACATTTAACAAAAAACAAGCTTCGGCTGATAATCCTTCAGAAAAAATAAATATTAGCACGCCAAAGAATTTAAAACCAGTAAGTAAAATCAGTGGAGGAGCTAATTTGTTTGATGGCAAATTGGCTGTAGGAAACATGGTAGAACACATGCGTTTTGGAAAAGGAGAAGTCGTGAAAATTGAAGGTGTAGGAGGCGACACCAAAGCCGAAATAAAATTCGATAAAGGTGGAATTAAAAAACTATTGCTGCGTTTTGCGAAACTTGAAGTAATAGGTTAGATTTTAATCAAAATGCATTTCGATAAATGCTTTCAATTTAACAGTGGTATCCAATAAATCTAGGCCAATCCAACCGTGACCAGCATTTGGATATAAAGTAAATTGATGAGGAACTCCAAGAGATTCTAATTTATCCTTCATATCGATACCTTGAGATGTTGGAATTAATGGATCTTGACCGCCATAAAACAAAATAGTTGGAGGTGCAGCTGCTGTTACTTGATGATACGGACTCACTTCTTCTAGAAACGCCATGGAAGCGTCTTCGCCAAATAAATCCAATAAGGCTTGAAGCATTGGATCGGTTGCGTTTAAATAAGCGGGATCTGTTAAATTGGTTGGTCCTACAATGCTACAAACCATATCAATATCGCTATTTGTATCAAAAGCATAACTCCATAATAATGCTAAATGTGCTCCAGCACTAACACCTATAAAACCAAAATCGTTATCAATAACATAATGGTTCTGTTTAGTTTTTAAGTGATTGATTACAGATGTAATATCATCCAATTGCATCGGATAAGGCAAGTTATTCTCATTGGCAAGTCTATAGTTTATGTTAACAACTCCCATGTTTGGGAATGTATTTCTAACATAATTCTTAAGGTCATTCATATCATTTTTATCACCGGCATTCCAACCTCCACCATGAACTAAAATCATGATATTGGTATTTAAATCTCTATTGGCTGGAAGATAGATATCGAAAACTTGATCGCTACTAGGTCCGTATGACACATTTAATTCTTGATAATATTCTAAAGGATTCAGTCCTGTATTTGGTAAGTTGTTGCTATCGTCTGTAGAACAGGAAATAAACGAAACGATAAGCACAGAAATAAATAAGTAGATTTTAAAATCCTTCATAAACCATATAATTAATTATCTTGCAGTAATAACGAGTTTTTAAGATTAATAGTATGGCAGAGTTTATAAAAATATATGAAGAAAACCCGAATCCCAAAGAAATTGCAAAAGTTGTAAAAGTTTTAAGAGATGGCGGTTTGATTATTTATCCAACAGACACGGTTTATGGTTTGGGTTGCGATATTAATAATGTAAGAGCATTAGAACGAGTTGCTCGAATTAAAAACGTGAAATTGGAAAATTCCAACTTCTCATTTATTTGTGAAGATTTAAGCAATCTTAGCGATTATGTTAAGCAAATAGATACCTCAGCATTTAAAATACTTAAAAGAGCGCTTCCAGGACCTTATACGTTTATTCTTCCAGGCGCTAAATCATTACCTCACCCTTTTAAAAAGAAAAAAACGGTTGGGATACGTGTGCCAGATAATAGAATTGCCATTGAAATTATAAAACAATTAGGAAACCCTATTATTTCAACCTCCATTCATGATGAAGATGAAGTATTAGAGTACACCACAGATCCAGAGCTTATTTATGAAAAATGGAATCACCTGGTAGATTTAGTTATTGATGCAGGTTATGGCGATAACCAAGCTTCTACAGTAATAGATTTATCTGAAGGTGGCGATCCAATTGTAATTAGAGAAGGCAAAGGAAGTTTAGATATACTTTAAACTTAAAATAAGTCATAAAAAAAAGCTCAATCGGAAGATTGAGCTTTTTTATTTACTACTTTAAAACTGATTATTTTCCACCAGCTTCAAGGTTTTTCATTTCCTTTTCAATCATGTCGTAGAACTGATCGATTTTTGGAAGTACAACAATACGTGTACGTCTGTTTTTTGCTCTGTTTTCAGCAGTATCATTATCAACTAAAGGAACATAGTGGCTACGTCCAGCTGCAATTAACTGTGCAGGGTTTACATTTAATTCTTGTAATACTCTAATAATAGAAGTAGAACGTTTAACACTTAAATCCCAGTTGTCAATTAGTGGTGGTTTGTGGTAAGGTACGTTGTCTGTGTGTCCTTCAACCATACATTCAAAGTCTGGTTTGCTGTTTACTACTTTTGCAACTTTAGCAAGTACTTCTTTTGCTCTTGTAGTTACATGGTAGCTACCACTTTGGAATAATAACTTATCTGCAATAGAGATAAATACAACTCCTTTTTCAACATTAATTTCAATGTCTGGATCGTTAATTCCAACTTCACGCTTTAAACTTGTAACTAAAGCTAGAGTTACACTGTCTTTTTGCGTTAGCGCATCTTGTAAACGAGTGATTTTTATTTCTTTCTCTCTAATGCTCTCTAAAGTTTTTTCAATGTTACTAGCACCTTTTGATGATAAAATAGTTAGGTTGTCGTTGTTTTTACGTAAATCGGCCACCTGATCTTCTAAAGCTTTAGCTCTAGCTGTTGCAGATGCTCTGTCTTCTAGACAAGAGTTTAATTTTACAGTTGCAGTATTTAATAAGTCCTGCGTTTCTTTTTGTTTGGCTTCTAATGCAGTATATTCTTTTTTAGAGACACAAGATCCTAATAGTAATAAAGCAAAAACGCCCAATATCAGAGTTTTCTTCATAATAATTATTGTTTTTTAGATGTTCTTAATTAACATACCAAAATTATATAAAAGATAGCTAGTTAGGGCATGTATTAACAAAAATTTTAACAGTTTTATAAACAATTGAAATTCTTGCAGTTATTTACAAAATAAGCCCAAACAATAGAGGTTTTTTTATAATAATCATTTCGCTGGTCAAGTTCCTTTCTTTGCTTTAAAAGTGTAGGTAAATGTGAGTAAAAGCTAATATGTGCTTTTAGAATTGCCAAGATATGCAACCATTTAAAATCGAAAAGAAATTTAATGGCGGCAAAGCCGTCTAGAATAAGCCTTATAATTACTAAAAAGAAAAGGTTGCCACCAGCATTTTTTATTAATGTATACAGGCTATTCCTGAAATTTAAATAAGTTTTCTTCGGATTGGTAGTATGCAAAGTAGCTCCTCCAACATGATAAACCGTTGAAGTTCCAACATAAGTGGTTTTAAATCCTTGATTAAAAGCTCTCCAACAAAAATCAATCTCTTCCATATGGGCAAAAAATGATTCGTCAAAACCATTTAAAGTTTCAAACACCGATTTCCTAACAAAAAAACAAGCGCCCGAAGCCCAAAATATGTTTGTAATGTCGTTGTACTGACCTAGATCTTTTTCAATACTATTAAATATTCGGCCCCGGCAAAAGGGGTATCCATACTTATCTATAAAACCACCAGCAGCTCCGGCATATTCAAAAGATGTTTTGTTTTTGTAATCCAGTATTTTTGGTTGAATGATGGCGGTCTCAAGATTGTTATTAAAAACCTCAAAGATTGGGTTTAACCAATTTTCGCTAACTTCCACATCGCTATTCAATAAACAGTAAATATCTTCTTCTACCTGTTTTAATGCTTGGTTATAACCTTTAGCATATCCGCCATTTATTGTGTTTTGGATGATTTTAGCTTCAGGAAAATGCTGTTTCACTAATAAAACAGAATGATCTGTAGAAGCATTATCAGCTACATAAATAGTTGCTTGTTTGGAATGTTTAATAATAGATGGCAAGAATTGTTCAAGTAATTCTTTTCCATTCCAATTTAATATAACGATGGCTATTTTCAAAAGCTTAGTTTTGTTTTTTAATATAAAAGGCGAAGGTAAGTATCCATAATAGAATGGAACCCTCAATAATTCTTTGATATAACCCCAAATATTGACCTATGGGATTGCTGGAAAGTAGTAGAGTTAAAATCATCGCAATTATTCCGCAAAGAAGGGATAAAATCATTATGCTTTTTCCTTCTTTCCAAGTTTTTGCAGCAAAACCAATTAAAATTAAGCAGAATGGTACAAAAGTGTAAGTTATTCCTCCAACAAGTGTATGGATTAGTTGCGAGAAACTAGGGTCTATTAATTCTTTATTGCACCCAATATCACAAGGAAAAATACTAACAAGAATAGTTCCAAAACCGTAGAGCCATGCAAAACCTACGAGGCCAAGTTGGGTCCATTTACTTTTAGGAAGGAATTTTATGGCAGACAGTGAGAAAAGGATGATAAGAATACCACTAGGTATAAATCCAAATACCCTTATATAAATTCCGTAAGGTGAATCAACTGCATAAGATTCACTGATATATTGATGGATGTGGCTGTAGTTTTCAAACTGAAATCCACCTAAAATACTTGGAACAATAAAAAACAAAACCCCTAATATTCCAAACCAAAAAGTTACTTTTTTATTCATTTTTAATGTAATCTGGAATGTCTTCTAAAAATTGATAACGTTCATTTTTAAAATCCATTTGGCAATAATAATGATTTAATCCATTGGTAACCATTAAATATGTGGCATTTAAGGCTAAATTATAACGTGCAATTTGATCGAATGTATCTTGATTGATTTTTATTTGCGGAGCTTTGCATTCTACAATTATATGAATAGTTCCATCCGTATTAAAAACCACAATGTCGTAGCGTTTTTTTAAATCGTTTACCTTTAATTCCTTTTCAACGTTGATTAAAGATTGAGGATAATTTTTTTCCAAAATAAGATATTGCACACAATGTTGCCTGACCCATTCTTCAGGTTGTAAAATCACAAATTTTTTCCGAATACTATCGAATATAGATATTTTATTTTCGCTATTTTTGAAACGAAAAGGAAACTTCGAAAAATGGAGTTCTTGCATCAAGACAAATAGATTTTTTTCAAAGTTAAGTTTCATTCATCAAAAACCAAAGATCCACAGCTTATTTTGGAATTTGTATTTTTTAATTTGTCTGCTTAGAGGCTAGACAGGGAATTTTTTAAAGATTTGGACGAAGTCAAACAAATAATTACAGATATAAAAAACAGGAAGTTTCGACCTATTTACTTTTTAATGGGTGAAGAAGCTTATTATATAGATAATATTTCGAAATACATTGAAAACAATGTACTTTCAGAAGAGGAAAAAGGTTTTAACCAAATGGTTCTGTATGGTCGTGATGTAAATATAGATGACATTGTTGGGCATGCCAAACGCTATCCTATGATGGCTGAACACCAAGTAATTATAATTAAGGAAGCTCAAGATTTATCAAGATCTATTGAAAATTTGGTTGCTTATGCCGAACAGCCTCAACCTACTACTATTCTTGTTTTTAATTATAAGTACAAAACACTTGATAAGCGTAAAAAACTTTATAAATCGCTGAGTAAATCTGGAGTTGTTTTTGAAAGTAAGAAATTATATGAAGATAAGATTCCTGATTGGATTCGTCGTGTGTTGTCCGGACAAAATTATACCATTTTGCCAAAAGCGGCCATCATGCTTTCCGAGTTTTTAGGAACGGATTTGAGTAAGATTGCCAACGAATTGGATAAATTAAAAATTGTACTTCCTGAAGGCACGCAGATTACCCCAGAACATATTGAACAAAATATAGGGATTAGTAAAGACTATAATAATTTTGAATTACAAAATGCAGTAGGAGCCAAGGATGTTTTTAAAGCACATCAGATTGTTAAGTATTTTGGTGAAAATCCTAAGGACAATCCTATGGTGTTGACGGTTGCTTTATTGTATAACTTTTTTTCTAAACTATTATATTTACATGGATTAGCAGACAAATCTCCTAGAAGTGTAACTTCTGCTTTAAAAATAAATCCATTTTTCACAAATCAATATATTTTAGCGGCAAGAAATTACCCCATGAGAGATGTAAGTTCTGTAATTGCTACTTTAAGAGAGTTTGATGTGAAGAGTAAAGGAGTAGGTTCCAATGCTGTTAAGCAAGGGGATTTATTAAAGGAAATGATGGTTAGAATTATGGGTTAATGAGGAACTTGTTCTATATATTTATTTGCGTTTTATTTTTCACCTGTAAAGAAAAATCTAAACTTCCAGATCCTTTGGAAGCTGGATGGGAAGGAGAAAGTGTTTGTGAAGTTCTTCATGAAGACAACCATATACGTGTTTTAAAATGTACGTTTCCACCAGGAGTTGGGCATGAAAAGCATGAACACCAACCACATTTTGGCTATACCTTACAAGGAGGTACGTTTAGAATTACCGATGGAACTGGTACGAAAACAATTCAGGTGAAAACTGGAGCCACTTGGAATAAAGAGACCATAAGTCAACATGAAGTTTTAAATGTAGGAGATAGTACTGCTGTTTACTTAATAGTGGAGTACAAGTAATATGAGTTTAATAGAATTTATTTCCATAGACTTCTAATTCTACTTTATATTATTAAATTTCTAGCATATTCCATTATTGGAATATTTTTCATGGATTTTTAAGCTCTTTTATAAATTTGATTTTTCTTATTTGTAACAATATTATTTTCAGCTTTTTGTCAAATAATTAAAATGATCGATTCCATCATTATTCGATGAAATCGATCATTTTAATTGTAACTATAATTAGGTTTACTTCAAGTACAAATCAAAATAATCAGTAATTTTCTGCATTAAATGCACTCTATCTTTACCACGTACGTTGTGTTCGTAACCTGGATAAACAAAATAATCAACCTGAATTCCATTTGAGACTGCATGTCGTAAAAAATTGATTGAATGTTGCCAAACCACCACATTGTCGTTGGTTCCGTGAATTAACAATAATTTTCCTTTTAAATTTTTGGTTTTGTCCATCAAATTGGTTTTTTCATAACCTTCTGGATTGGTTTGTGGAGTATCCATATATCGTTCGCCGTACATAATTTCATACATGCTCCAATCCATCACCGGTCCACCAGCAACGCCTGCTTTAAATACATCGGGTTTTGTAAGCATAAACGAAGTTGTCATAAATCCGCCATAACTCCAACCGTGTATTCCCATTCTGTCGCCATCTACAAACGGAAGAGATTTCAAATAATCCACTCCTTTCATTTGATCTTCCATTTCCACCTGGCCCAATTGTCTAAAAACAACTTGTTCAAACTCTAAACCTCGGTTGCTACTTCCACGACCATCCATAACCCAAACTACATAGCCATTTTGAGCCATATAGTCGTACCATAAATTTCCACTAGCGGGAAATCTATTTAGATTCATTTGAGCATGAGGACCATTGTACAAATACACTACAACAGGATACTTTTTAGTAGAATCGAAATTGGTTGGATAAATTAATTTTCCATACAAATCTGTACCATCATCCGCTTTTAAAGTCACGTTTTCAACTTTAGGCATTTGGTAATTTGTCAATGGATTTTTGGCAGTCAATAAATTTTTCTTGAACTTTTTATCGGTTGAATACACATCCACATTTCTAGGAGTCGTTTCACTTGTCCAAATATCTAAAACATAAGTTCCATTGGAGTTAACAGAAGGAGTATGATAACCAGAATCGCTATCTAGAAGCTCCATTTTCCCGTTTTTCCAATTCACAGCATAGAGATGTTTTTCCATGGCGCCGTCCTTGGTTGCTGTAATTAGTAATTGACCTGATTTTTCGTTTTTACCAATAATATCATTGACCAACCATTTTCCTTTGGTGATTTGATTGAGTAAGTTCCCATTCAAATCATAGCGATACAAATGCATGAAACCGTCACGTTGACTAAACCAGACAAATTCTTTTCCATTTGGAAGGAAGTATAAATCGTTTTGTGGTTCTACGTATTTATCGTTTTTTTCTTCAAATAAGGTTTTTATAAACTTTCCTGTTTCAACATGGTATTGATTTAGTTTCATGTGGTTTTGATCGCGATTCAAAACAGCAATATATATTGATTTCTCATCTGGTGACCAAGTAACACATGTTAGATATTGTTCTTTAGGCTCACCTGTTTCTAGAAATACCGTCTGTTGGGTTTTCGGGTTGTAAATGCCTAAAGTAACATGATGGGAAGTTCGTCCAGCAAACGGATATTTAATATTCGTGTTTACGCCAGGAGTTGTGGACCAATCAATGATAGGATAGTCTTCCACCATGGTTTCGTCCATTCTGTAAAAAGCGAGTAAGTTTCCTTTAGGAGAAAAGAAAGTTCCTTTGCTAATTCCAAATTCAAATTGATGCACTCCTTTTCCGTTGGTAATTCCATATGTTCCATCTTCGGTAATTTGATGGGTTTTTTTATTACCATCTATCAAAAACAAGTTGTTATCCACTACATATACAAACGAATGTGTTGTAGGTTCAAATTCCTCGGCTTCGGTATTTTCAGGAATATTTATTAATTTCTCGGATTTATTGCTTTTTCTATTCCAAAGCATCAAATCTTGGGCATTTTTATAAGTGGCTGTATTTTTATCGCTCCATTTAAGAGAAGGCACAGATTTCATTCCTTCAAAATCTGTAGAACGAACCAATGTATCCGTTTTTATAGAAGGAAGTGCTCTTGCAACCAAAGCATTTCCATAGGAAGTTTGAACCATTTCGGTAAAACTATTTTCATCTGGAATCCATTGTAATTGCGATAGGTTTTCTATACGTAGATTGGTTCCCATGCCGATAACAGCATCTTCCATTGTTAATGGTTTGTTTTGGCCCAATATAGACAGGCTAGCAAAAAAGACTAATACTAAACTAAATGTTTTCATAAACTTATTTTAAATGAGGTGAATTTAAATAAAACTCGGTAGAAAAATGGTTTTGGTTCTTTCAGTTTCTAAGAACCGTGTTATAAGATATCTTCCTTGAAAGTTACTAATCTTTAAACAATTCCTCCAGTTCCAAATTATAATCGTATTGCAAATCTTCATGTAGGGTTCCAACGATCTTTTTAATACTTAAAATTTGTCTGTCGTAAATATTCATCAAAGTAACATTGCGTTTAATAGAAGGCTTAAAGTCTTTTAATCTCTTGCAAAAATAGAGTAGGAGCTCGACTTCAGTTTCTTTTTTAAGCGAATATCTGGCATATTTTTTAAGGTTTCTTAAAATTTTTCGAACGCTTTTCTTAATATAAAAATAGCTATCTGTATTGATGGTTTCAAACTGTTCGTCCAATTCTTGCTTAACGGTTTCTATATAACCCATTTCGTCATGCGATTCGAATAACAAATAGGTGAGAAGTTCCTTGTTTTCTTTTTTGAATTTCGACAAACGCAAACAGAGCTCAATAAGTTCTTCTTGCGAACGATGTTTTAATTCTTTTTTTATGGTGACTACGGAAACTGCTTTCATATTTATACCTTGAGAACCTGGATGTCGACTGGTTGAATCGGGAATTTTTTTATTAAATTTATCCTTTCTTATCTATAGCGTACTTTCCAGGGCCAGCTAGTAGAATGACTGTAAAAGCAACAACATATAAAAGAGCCTTTTCCTTAACGCCAAAAGGATCTTGAGAATGAAAAACAAGAGCTGCAGTTAACATGGTTAATATAATAGGAATAGTAGCCAGTTTAGTTTTAAAACCAATAATAACTAAAACAGGAGCTATAACCTCTGCAATAAGCACGAGGATTAAAGATAAAGTTCCGCCAATACCAAGAGGGTCGGCGAATTCGGAAGGATTGGATAGCATTCCTATTTTTGGAATCCCATGGGTTAACATTAAGGCTCCAAAGCCAACTCTGGCAATTAATTGCGCTAAATCGTTAAAATTCTTATTCATTTGTTTTTATTTTTAATTAGTGATAAATATATAAAAAAAAGACCTCATAAGATTTTATACTTATGAGATCCTAATTATTTTTTAAATAGTTAAAATCTGTATCTCGTAAATATCCGCCATTGAAATATTGTGGTTTATAGAAGAGGTTTTTTTACTTTAATTAGCACAATCTTGATACTCATTTAGTATTTGCTTTAGGTTTTGTATTTCAGAAAGGTCAAATTCTTTGTTTTTAATGTCTTTTGAAAGATTTGCACAATTTGAAATATATGCTGCTAATGCTTCAGATAGCTTATTGTTATTTCTTTCGTCAATCATAAATCCATCTTCTATATCAGAAAATTTTAATACATAAGTTCCTGCTTCTCCCGGTTTAATAAGTAGCATGTTATTATTTGATTTTTCTAAAACTTGATAGAAATACGAGTTGTTAAATCCAAAGTTAGTAGCATTTGCAATCTTTTTCATGGTATTTCCTTTTGTTTTTAAACCATAAAAACATTTCTCTTCACCATTATCAATAGCACAAAACGAAATATTGTCTTTTGCAGTAAACTTTTTAATACGAGATTTTCCTTTGTCATTCAAGTACTTTACACTCACGTTTTTTCCGTAATTATCTATAGAAGTAGCATCATATACATTAGGTTCTTCTTGGTTAGGATTTAATTCTAACTGTTCAAAAACGGCATAAATGGTTCCTTCATATTTTGTTCCATCCTCATCTATAATATAACCAGGAACTCCATATAAATTGACGCTATTTTCTTTTGCAACCTTTACTTTTTCGTTGTGTAAAGCTGCATTATGAGCTTTTGCTTCTCTGCCTAATTTGTAGCCTTTTATTAATAGTTCTTCAACTAATAATTGTGCAAAACTTCTTGAAAACTGTCCGGTTAGCATGGTTCTAGAACCATAATCATAAGAAAAAGAATCTCCAGAATAAGTAAGAACTTCTACAGAAGTATTTGTATTTGTTGTCTTTTTTGTTTGTGCTACAGTAATTCTATCTAAATCTGTAATGGTGTACACATTATCATTAAACGAAGCATGACCAACTATGTTGGTGCTTTGAAAACCACCAAACAATATGGTTCCGTCATCTTTTACAAACGGATTGTATTGACTCATGATATTTTTCTTAAGCGTTTCATTTGCTTTTGTATCTGCTATGTCTCCGGCGTATTTTTCGCTTAACAATTCTCTTTCTTCCGTAAAGAAGCTAGCTACATTTGCTTTATTAATTCCGTTTTCATCTATAAGATGATATTTTTCGGAAAGTAAGCGAACCATAATACTTTTGGCGCTGAAGGAAACTTTTAAAATTTCATAAGGGATTTCTGTTTTAACACCTTCCTTGTTAATTAATTCTACCCATTGAAAACCTTCTATTTTGTATTCTTCTTCTCCATGAAAAATGGCATCAAAAGCCTTTTCTCCATTTAAATAAGAAAAATTGTATGTTTTAGATTTAGAATCAAAAATAGCAACTTCTTTGTCATCAAATAAAAGCTTGTCTTTTTTAAACTTAATTTTCTGACTAAAACTAACTAATGGCAAAAGGAGTAGGACAAATACTATATTTTTCATGAATTATTTTTTGTTCGTATATTTTTACGTTGCGAAATTACAACAATTAATCTAAGAATAATTTTTCAAGCAAAGCCTATAAGTTTAAAACGACATCACATTTACTATAATAGCTGGTTTCTTAGTTTGTAAAGTTTCTTAAATTAAAAAACCTTTCAAAGATTATTTTGAAAGGTTTTAAGTTGATTCTTATTTCATAAATTCTATCTCAATTTCGGGAAATTGGAAGGATTTGTTTCATGCATGACTTTATAAACGGCTTCAAACACATCTTCAACAGAAGGTTTAGAGAAATAATCTCCATCTGTTCCATAAGCTGGTCTGTGTTGCTGTGCTGTTAAGGTTTGTGGTTTGCTATCTAAGTGAATGTATGCGTTTTGTGTATTTAAAACTTCATTTAAAATAAAAGCTGATGCCCCTCCAGGAACATCTTCGTCAATGACCATTAATCGATTGGTTTTAGCTATACTTTTAACAATATCCTGATTTAAATCGAAAGGTAGTAAAGATTGAATATCTATAATTTCAGCATCAATACCAACTTCTTGAAGTTCTTTGGCCGCTTGTTCTATAATTCTTAAGGTAGAACCATAAGAAACCAAAGTAATATCATTTCCTTCACGAATAGTTTCAACCACGCCAAGAGGAGTTTTAAATTCTCCAATATTAGAAGGCATTTTTTCTTTTAATCGGTAGCCATTTAAACATTCTACTATCAATGCAGGTTCGTCGCTTTCTAAAAGTGTGTTGTAAAATCCAGCGGCTTTGGTCATGTTTCTTGGAACCAAAACATGGATGCCACGAATTAGATTGATAATGCCGCCCATTTGAGATCCAGAATGCCAAATTCCTTCCAGTCTATGACCACGGGTTCTAATAATTAATGGGGCTTTTTGGCGTCCGCTAGTTCTGTATTGAAGCGTTGCCAAGTCGTCGCTCATAATTTGAAGCGCATATAAAATATAATCTAAATACTGAATTTCAGCAATTGGGCGTAAACCACGCATGGCCATACCAATTCCTTGACCTAGAATGGTTGCCTCGCGAATACCAACATCCGATACACGAAGTTCACCATACTTTTCCTGCATGCCTTCAAGACCTTGATTTACATCGCCAATATGTCCAGCATCTTCACCAAAAACCAAAGTTTCAGGATATTTACCAAAAATAGCATCAAAGTTGTCTCTAAGTACTAATCTGGCATCGACATCTTCGCTATTAGCATGGTAAGTTGGCTTAACTTCTTGAATTTTTAAAGCCGATTTAGGCGATTCGCTATATAAATGCGAACTATATTTAGGTTGAATGGTTTCAATATAGGTGTTGATCCAATTTACCAATTGTGTTTTTTCAGCTGTCGTTTCTTTTAGGACATAACGTAACACTTTTCTAGCAGTAGAAAGAACGTCTTTTCTTATAGGTTCTTTAATTTCAGCTAAATCATTTTTAAGCTTTGAAATAAACATCTTATTGGCACTAGAATTTGCTACGTTTTCTAAAAGAGATAAAAGTTCTTGCTGCTCTTGTTTTAAAGGTTGAACAAAAGCATTCCAGGCAGCTTTTTTACCTTCTAAAACCTCTTTTTTAATTACTTTTTCAATGTCTTTTAATTCGTCATCTGTTGCAATGCTATTGGAAATCATCCATTCGCGAAGCTTCACATTGCAGTCGTACTCTGCTTCCCATGCTAATCGATTTTCATCTTTATAACGTTCGTGAGACCCTGAAGTTGAATGGCCTTGAGGTTGTGTTAATTCGTTTACATGAATTAAAACAGGCACGTGTTCTTCTCTTGCTATTCTTGAAGCATTTTGATATGTGTCGACCAATCCTGGATAATCCCAACCGTTTACACGAAGGATTTCGAAGCCTTTCTGGTCTTCATCTCTTTGAAATCCTTTTAAGATTTCAGATATATTTTCTTTTGTTGTTTGATGCCTGGCATGAACCGAAATTCCATATTCATCGTCCCAAACACTCATAACCATAGGTACTTGTAAAACACCTGCAGCATTGATGGTTTCGAAAAACAAACCTTCGCTGGTACTGGCATTTCCAATAGTTCCCCAAGCGACTTCATTTCCTTTATTTGAAAAATTGGTAGTATCGATTCCTTTAACTTGTCTGTAAATTTTTGATGCTTGCGCTAAACCTAATAAACGCGGCATTTGTCCAGCAGTAGGAGAGATGTCTGAACTAGAATTTTTTTGTTTTGTTAAATCTTTCCAATCGCCATTCTCGTCCAAACTATGAGTGGCAAAGTGACCTCCCATTTGTCTTCCAGCAGACATTGGATCGTGGTTAAGGTCTGGATGACCATATAAACCAGCAAAAAACTGTTGGATATTTAGTTCTCCAATAGCCATCATAAAGGTTTGGTCTCTATAATATCCCGAACGGAAATCGCCATTTTTAAACGCTTTCGCTAATGCTAATTGTGGCACTTCTTTTCCATCGCCAAAAATTCCAAACTTGGCTTTTCCTGTAAGGACTTCTCTACGACCTAAAAGGCTGCATTCACGTGAGGTGACAGCTAATTTATAATCGTGTAAAACTTCCGTTTTAAAGTCTTCGAAAGAAAGGTCTTTTTTTAAGTCTGGATTTGTCTGCATAATTCTATGTTTAAAAGTACAAATTTAATCAATATTTGTGTGTTTTGCAATTTGGAAAACCGTTAAAGATTTATCAAATTCTCAGTGATTTGGGTGAAATAAAGCAAAAAACAGAAAGATTGTTAGTTATTTCAGAAATTGTTAAAAATATGTTATTGGAGATTGGCTCGTAAAAAAGCTTGCTTTAGATAAGTTGAGCAGGGGGTTTAATACCAACGTCTAGTAAACAAACCAAAAAGAGTTTTAAAGTCTAGCGTGACTACAAAACGGATTTTCTCGGCATACTGAGGTTGCGAAACTTCCCAACCTAAATTGGAATATACAGGAAAATAGAGCTCAAAATAAT
>NZ_DATGNO010000112.1:0-10797 GCF_035306705.1 Xanthomarina sp. | reverse complement strand
ACTTTAACTAATAAAATTAAGAACAAGAACAATGAAAAGATTATTTTCTATTCTAGCCATTACTGGAATTATGGCTTTCGGAACTGTTAATGCAAATACAACTGCAAATATAACAGCATCAATAGCAGCTACTGTTGCTAGTGTAACACAAGATGAAGCTACAGCACAAGATGTAGCAACTGAAGAAGTAGCAACTGAAGATCTTGGATTTCACCAAGAACTAAAAAAACGTTTTATAGAAGGTGGACCTGGATTTATGGGAATCGTTCTATTATGTTTAATTCTTGGATTGGCAATTGCTATTGAAAGAATTATCTTTTTAAACCTTTCTACAACTAACACAAAAAAATTAACTCAAGAAATAGAAGATGCTCTTCAATCTGGTGGTGTAGAAGCTGCTAAAGAAGTTTGCAGAAATACAAAAGGCCCTGTTGCCTCTATTTTCTATCAAGGTCTAGATAGAACAGACGAAGGTATTGAAGCTGCCGAGAAAGCTGTTGTAGCTTATGGTGGTGTTCAAATGGGTCAATTAGAGAAAAACGTATCTTGGATTTCGTTATTTATTGCTTTGGCTCCGATGTTAGGATTCATGGGAACAGTAATCGGGATGATTCAAGCATTCGATAAAATTGAAGCTGCTGGAGATATGCAACCATCTCTTGTTGCAGGTGGTTTTAAAGTAGCACTTTTAACAACCGTATTTGGTTTAATAGTAGCTATTATACTTCAAGTTTTCTACAATTACATTATTGCTAAAATTGACAGCATTGTTAACGATATGGAAGATGCATCAATCACTTTAATGGATTTATTGATTAGATACAAGAAGTAATAACAACCTTAAAACACATTAAACAATGAGTTTACATAAAATAATAAAAATTGTTGTTGGAATACTTGCCGTAATTGGATTGATACTCGCTTTAATGATTATGAGTGGCAACGAAGGTATGGTGGACAACATGTTATATGTTACTTATTTAGTTCTTGCGCTTATTCTGGCTTTAGTGCTAGTTTACGTGGTAAAAGGACTATTTGCAGGTAATATTAAAAAGACGTTATTGTCTGTTGGAGCATTCTTGGTCATTTTGGTGATCTCTTATGCCATGTCTTCAGGCACAGATTTAGATCTAACCCCTTTCACAAATAAAGGTGTTGACGTTACAGAATCAACCTCTAAATATGTGGGGGCAGGATTATACGCATTTTATGCTTTAGCTATTATAGCTATTGGATCGATGGCTTTATCTGGAATAAAAAATATATTTAATAAATAATTATGGCAAAGAGATCAGCACCAGAAGTTAATGCAGGCTCTATGGCAGACATTGCTTTCTTACTTCTTATATTTTTCTTGGTAACAACTACTATTGAAACAGATTCTGGATTAAATAGAAAGTTGCCGCCAATTGATGATACGAAACAAGATAACGTTGTTATTAAGGAGAAGAATATTTTTCAACTTAATGTGAACAAAAACAATCAGTTGTTCTTGAAAACTGGAGGAGAGGAAAAGGTCATTAAAATTAAAGACCTACGTAAAGCTGCTGTTGCCTTTTTAGATAATGGTGGCGGAACAGGTGCAGATGCATGCAAGCGTTGTCAAGGTAAGAAAAATCCGAGATCTTCAGATAACTTCGATAAAGCCATTATTTCGTTGCAAAACGATAGGGCTACAAAGTATGACACGTATATAGCTGTACAAAACGAAATAATTGCAGCTTATAATGAGTTAAGAAATCGAGAGTTTGAAAAAAGTTTTCCTAATTTAGGAATAAGCTTTGTTGAAGCGGATCATCGTTATTCAGACCCTAGAACTTCTTCAGAAGAAAAAGCGAGATTAAAGGATAAATTGGAAGAAATTAAACTTTTAATCCCTCAGAAATTCTCTGAAGCAGAGCCGAAAAAGTCTAATTAGATAAACAAAAAATATGTCTAAATTTAAAAAGAAAACAGGAGGCGAATTACCAGCTATTTCTACAGCATCTTTACCGGATATTGTGTTTATGTTATTGTTCTTTTTCATGGTAGCAACTGTTATGAGACAGAATACCTTGATGATTGAGAACAATCTACCATTTGCAGATCAGGTTGAGAAACTAGATAAAAAAGATTTAGTGATGTATATCTATGCTGGAAAACCTAGTAGTAACTATAAATCAACTTTTGGTACGGAAGCGCGAATTCAATTAAACGATAAGTTTGCTGAAGTATCAGAAATACCCGCTTTTATAGCTGCAGAACGCGCTTCAAAAAGAGAAGAATTAATTCCGTTTTTAACTACTGCTTTAAAAGTAGATAGTGATGCAAATATGGGATTGGTTACAGATATTAAACAGGAATTACGTAAAGTAAATGCACTGAAAATTAATTATACAACCAAAAAAGGAGATGCCTTACAAGCGTTGAAAAATTAATTTAATTCTTAATTTTATATTATTTAAAGGCGTTTTGAGCAATCATCACGCCTTTTATTTTATATTTAATCCTATAATTTTTATTTGCTAAAAATGAAACTTTTATTCTTTGTTTTAATAGGATTGCTTTGTGTTACAACGGTGTACACACAAGAAACTGTTGTTATAGACAGCTCCAAAGTAGATTCTAAATATAGGGAGGATCAGTTTTATTTGGCCATAACCTATAATCTTTTGGCTAATAAACCTAGTAATCTAAAACAAACGGGGTTTTCCAGTGGTTTTCATTTTGGATTTATTAGAGATTTTCCTCTAAATCAAAATCGCAATTTTGGATTAGGGCTTGGTTTGGGAGGATCTATTAACTCCTATAACCACAATATATATTTATATGAAACGGAGCAGGGAGAGATTAGCTATATTAACCTAAGCGATGCTGATATAGGATATTCAAAAAACAGATTCAGTACCTATCTTATCGAAATGCCCTTGGAGGTAAGATGGCGGACATCTACAGCGAGTGAATATAAGTTTTGGCGTATCTACACCGGTTTTAAAGTGGGTTATGTAGTGGCAAATTCAACAAAATTCAAAGGCGATCTTGGTAAAATAAAACACACCAACCTCAAGGCTTTTAACGATTTCCAATACGGATTAAGTTTAAGTGCTGGTTATAACACTTGGAATTTTCACGTATATTATTCCTTAAATTCCATTTTAAACAACGATGCTAATACAGGTTCAGAAGCCTTAGATATGTCTGCCATTAAATTCGGACTTATTTTCTATGTTTTATAACCAGTAATTTACTAAAATGAGTTGCGGAATCATACCAATAAAAAGGCCTATAAGCAATTCTATATTACTATGTGCTTTTAAATGAAGCCTAGAAGTTGCAATGGCTCCAATTAAAATAAACATAAGCGCTAAAGTACCATTGATATTAATGCTAAAGTGAATGCTTAAAGCAATATAGAACATGGTAACGCCAGCAATTCCAATCATGTGGATACTTGCCTTAAATTTAAAAACAGCCATGATAAAACAGGTTAGCGTAGATAATAAAATACCCACAAAAAAATAGTACAGCTCTATAATCTCTGTTGCCGGTAACACACGATTTAATATTAATACGGCAATACACCCATTTAAAAATAATGGAAGTAAGCGTTCTTGGGTGCTATTTAAATATATGGATTTTACTTTACCTATACTTTTTAGTAAATAGTAAAGTAGAATAGGTAATAAGATGGTTAAAATGAATAGCGAGAAAATTTTTGCACGAATAATTTCAATGGGAATAAATCTAGGCGACTTAGAAAAATAAAAAACCACTCCCAGCATGGGCATGAGAATGGGATGGAATATAAACGAGATACTTTTTAAAAGCTGATTCAAATTTTTGTTTAAAATTAAGAAAATTATTCTTTTCTAAATATAATTCTGCGGAAAGTATCCAGGGGTTTAACCTATATCTTTTTTCGTAATCTAGCTACAGATATATCTAATTGCTCTCTGTATTTTGCAACCGTTCTTCTGGCAATAGGATAACCTTTTTCTTTTAGTATTTTGGCTAAAGCGTCATCTGTTAAAGGCTTTCTTTTGTTCTCTTCCTCAATAACCGTTTCCAAAATCTTTTTAATTTCTCTAGTAGAAACCTCTTCTCCTTGATCGTTGGTCATCGATTCTGAAAAGAATTCCTTTATCAATTTTGTTCCATAAGGCGTATCTACATACTTGCTATTTGCCACTCGAGAAACCGTAGAAACATCCATGTCAATCTCGTCGGCAATGTCTTTTAAAATCATTGGCCGCAGTTTACGCTCGTCTCCTGTTAAAAAATATTCTTTTTGATAGTGCATAATAGCACTCATAGTTACAAATAGCGTTTGCTGACGTTGCTTAATGGCGTCTATAAACCATTTTGCAGCATCCAGTTTTTGTTTTATAAACATCACAGCATCTTTCTGCGATTTCGATTTGTCTTTAGCTTCCTTATAGCCTTTAAGCATGTTGTTGTACTCTCTGGAAACATGCAGTTCTGGCGCGTTTCTTCCATTTAGAGTCAGTTCCAATTCGCCATCCACAATTTTTATGGCAAAATCTGGAACCACATGTTCGACCATTCTGTTGTTTCCAGCATAAGAACCTCCTGGTTTTGGGTTAAGACGTTCTATTTCCTCTATAGCATCTTTAAGTTGTTGCTCTGTAATATCAAATTTTTGAAGCAGTTTCTTATAGTGTTTTTTTGAAAATCTATCGAAAGCATTGTCAATAATATCGATGGCTAATTCAATATCTGGACGTTTTTCTTTTCTATGCAATTGGATGCTTAAACACTCTTGAAGATTTCTGGCTCCAACACCAGCAGGATCTAATTGATGGACGGTTTTTAATACTTTTTCTATTTTATCTTCGGTAGTGAAAATATTTTGGGTAAAAGCCATATCATCCGTTATATCACTTAACGATCTGCGTATATAACCACTTTCATCGATGCTTCCTACTAAAAACTCGGCTATATCAAACTCTTCATCAGTTAATGTAAAAGTATTTAACTGATTGATTAAATGTTGTGTAAACGAAATTCCAGCAGCGTAAGGCATGGTTTTTTCCTCATCGTCGCTACTGTAATTATTGGCTTGGGTTCTATAATCTGGGACATCATCATCGCTTAAATAATCGTCAACATTGATGTCGTCTGCATTTATGGATTCGTTATCGTCCTCGTAGTCCTCCGTATTATCAAAGTCGTCATCATACTCATCTGTTTGTTCCTTGCCAGTTTCCAAGGCTGGGTTTTCTTCCAATTCTTGTTTTAAGCGTTGTTCAAATGCTTGCGTAGGCAATTGTATCAGCTTCATCAATTGGATTTGTTGAGGCGATAACTTTTGAGATAATTTAAACTGTAAAAATTGTTTAAGCATTATTATGATTTGGTTTCATCTTTTAATATTTATTGTTTTTCAATGGTCAGATGCAATGCCCTTATTATCATATCGGGTTGGTTTGTAACTTTTCGTTAATGGCATTTCATATAAAAATAAAAAAAACAATCTATATAAACATTAGATATAGATTGTTTTGTGAAACATTTATAATCTATATACAAATATAGAAGATAATGATTTTATAGATGTTCTATGTGATAAATAACAAACAATTAATTTAAACACATAAAAGGAGTGGGTTTTGTTAAGATTTTTGCCTTGTTATAAATTAGAAATCAGCATTGTGTGGCGTTCTAGGAAAAGGAATTACGTCGCGAATATTGCCCATTCCTGTGGCAAACATCACTAAACGTTCAAAACCTAAACCAAAACCAGAATGCACAGCAGTTCCATATTTTCTTAAATCTAAATACCACCACAACTCTTCTTCGTCGATATTTAATGCTCTCATCTTTTCTTTTAAAACCTCTAAACGTTCTTCACGTTGAGATCCTCCAACCATTTCTCCAATCCCAGGGAATAAGATATCCATGGCGCGAACAGTTTTACCATCTTCGTTTAGACGCATGTAGAATGCTTTGATGTCTGCAGGATAATCGAATAGAATTACTGGACATTTAAAGTGTTTTTCAACTAAATAACGTTCGTGTTCACTTTGTAAATCCGTGCCCCATTCTTCAATAATATATTTGAACTTCTTTTTCTTGTTTGGTTTACAATCTTTAAGAATTTCAATAGCTTCTGTGTAGCTTACACGTTTAAAATTGTTTTCTACAACAAAATTTATCTTATCGATCAAAGCCATTTCACTACGTTCGGCTTGAGGTTTTGCTTTTTCTTCGTCCAACAATCTGTTTTCTAAAAACTCTAAATCTTCGCGATTGTGTTTTAGGATATAACTTAAAACCGATTTCATAAAATCTTCGGCCAAGTCCATGTTTCCGGCTAAATCCATAAATGCCACTTCTGGCTCTATCATCCAGAATTCGGCTAAATGTCTAGAAGTATTTGAGTTTTCTGCTCTAAAGGTTGGGCCAAAGGTGTAAACTTTACCTAAAGACATGGCATACGCTTCAGCTTCCAACTGTCCGGAAACGGTTAAGTTGGTTTCTTTTCCGAAGAAATCTTCTTTATAATTTACGTTTCCAGCTTCGTCTAAAGGTGGATTTTTAAGGTCTAAATTGGTAACTCGAAACATTTCCCCTGCACCTTCAGCATCACTTCCTGTAATTATTGGCGTGTGCATGTAGTAAAAACCATTTTCATTAAAATATTTATGAATGGCAAAAGACAAGGAAGAACGCAAACGCATAATAGCACTAAATGTATTAGTTCTAGTACGTAAATGTGCGTTTTCCCTTAAAAACTCGAAGGAGTGTTTTTTAGGTTGAATTGGATATGTTTCAGGATCTGAATCCCCTAAAATTTTAATTGAGGTTACTTGTATTTCCACTTGTTGGCCTTTACCTTGACTTTCGGTTAGGGTACCTTTAATGGAAACAGCAGCTCCGGTTGTAATGCGTTTTAAGGTAGCTTCGTCTGTATTTTCAAAGTCTACCACACATTGAATGTTGTTTAGGGTAGAGCCATCATTTAAAGCTATAAAACGGTTTGCTCTAAAAGTTCTAACCCAACCGTTAACCTTTACTTCTTGTAAAGTGTTTTGTTTAGAAAGCAAGTCTGAAATGGTGCTCGATGTCATAATCTTTTATTTAAAATGCAAAGATAATTCTTTGTAGTAATTTTTAATGAATGTTTTTTATTTGGTCTTCATCTTCAATATCATCGTCAGTATCTCCATCTGATATAATATTAATGGAAGGTTCTTTTAAAACCTCTTTATTGGCGATTCTTCTTTCCAAGGATAATAATAGCGAAGGAAGCAATAATAAGTTAGAAAGCATGGCAAAAAGTAAGGTTGCCGAAACCAAGGCTCCTAAAGCTACGGTTCCTCCAAAACTGGAAATTGTAAATACCGAGAACCCGAAAAACAAGACAATAGAGGTGTAAAACATACTTACTCCAGCTTCTCGAAGTGCCCCATAAACCGATTTTTTAATTTTCCAATGATTGGCTTGTAGTTCTTGTCTGTATTTTGCTAAGAAATGGATGGTGTCATCCACCGAAATTCCAAAGGCAATACTAAACACCAGAATGGTTGAAGGTTTTATAGGAACTCCTAAATAACCCATTAAACCAGCGGTAATAACCAAAGGTAATAAGTTAGGAACTAATGAAACCACAATCATTCTAAAAGAACGGAACATGTAAGCCATAAGTAAAGCAATCAATAAAATGGCTAGCGATAAAGAAAGGGCTAAGTTTTTAACTAAATACTTGGTTCCTTTTTGAAATACCAATGCTTTTCCCGTAATGGTTACCTTGTATTTATCTTCAGGAAAAACTTTATCTATTTTCGATTGAAGATCGTCTTCAATACGCTCCATTCTATCTGTTCCAATGTCCTTCATAAAGGTAGTAATGCGCGCATATCGGCCTGTACTATCTACAAAGTTGGTTAACAAATCGGTATTGGAGGTGGAGTTTTTTGCATAGCTAAATATAAAACTACTTTCTTGCGAGGTTGGCAATTGATAATATTTTGGATTGCCATTATAATAAGCTTGTTTAGAATATTTAACAAGACTTACTACAGAAATAGGTTTAGATAGTTCTGGAGTCTCTAGTATCACCTCTTCCAGCTCGTCCATACGTTTTAAAGTGGCCAATTTCATCACGCCTTTTTTACGTTTGGTATCGACTAAAATTTCTACCGGCATAATACCATTAAATTCCTCTTCGAAAAAGCGAATGTCTTGGAAAAACTCGGCTTCTTTGGACATGTCCTCAATTAAACTTCCGGATATTTTTATTTGATAGATACCTATTATGCTAACTATTAAAAGAATAACTGTTGTAATATAGATGGTAATTCGCCTGTGCTTTACCATTCGTTCTATCCAGTTGGTAAAACCACTAATCCAGCGTTTGTTTAGATGCTGTAAATGTCTTTCTTTAGGATAAGGTAAAAAGGTGTAAATAATAGGAATAATCAATATACACAGGATAAAAATTCCAATAATGCTTAACGAGGCTACCACTCCAAACTCCTTTAACAGAGTGCTTTGCGTTAACATAAAAGTAGCAAAACCTGAAGCTGTAGTTAGATTGGTCAATAAAGTGGCATTCCCAACTTTGGTAATTACGCGTTGTAAGGACCTAACCTTGTTTCCATGAAGTTTAACTTCTTGCTGATATTTGTTTATTAAAAAGACACAATTTGGAATTCCAATAACAATTATAAGCGGAGGAATTAAAGCTGTAAGAACGGTTATTTCGTAGTTTAATAAACCTATAATTCCAAAGGTCCACATAACGCCAATGCAAACTACGACCAAGGAAATAATTGTGGCTCTAACAGATCTAAAAAAGAAAAAGAATATTAAGGAGGTAACAGCCAAGGCCAATGCAATAAACGTCCCTATTTCGTCTACGATATTTTGGGCATTTAAAGTACGCACATAAGGCATTCCCGAAATTCGCACATCCAAATTGGTAGCGTCTTCAAAAGCCTCTACTTTTGGTAATAACTGATCGAAGACAAAATCCTTTCTTGCAACTGTATTTACAATATCTTTTTTAAGATAGATAGCCGTACGAATGGTTTTTGTGTTTTTGTTGAACAGAAAGTTATCGTAAAACGGATATTTATTAAATAAATCGTCTTGCAAGGTGTCCAACTCTTTTAAACTATGGATGGAATCCTTAATAAAAGGTTCTAAAATGAATCTTTCGTTTTCGGTATCTTTCAGTAACTTCTGAAGATCTTTAATAGATAAAACAGCTTCAACATCGTCTAAATCTTTAAAAGAATCCGAAAGCTTATTCCAAGCATTTATGTTTTCAACAGTAAAAAGGCTAGAATCCTTCACACCAAGAACAATGAGGTTGCCCTCTTCACCAAAAATCTTTAAAAAATCGTTGTAAATTAAATTAACTTCGTGGTCGTCCGGTAGTAGGTTGGCTTCGGTATGGGTAAAGCGCATGTTTTTCCATTGGGTACTAAAAAGTATAGTAACCACTGCAATAGCGATGAGTATGGCAACCTTATTTCGTAAAATAAGACGCGCAACTACATCCCAAAACCCTTTTGTGAATAATTTAAACATACTAAAATAAAAACAGGCGCAAAGTTAGGTAAAAGCAATGTATTTGCTAACCGATTTCGGGTATAATGTCTTGTTAAAATGAATCTTTAGGAAAAAAGACATGTTATTGAATATGAATTTGTAATTATAGGCTAAAAAACCATATTTCAAATAACTTTTTGATAGGAGTAAAGCCAAAGGAATAATGTTTTTCACAAAAATGGAGACATAAAAAAAGCGACCGTAAAGTCGCTTTTCATATTATATAGTCATAATTTCTTTTTCTTTCACCTCAAATAGGGAATCGATTTTAAGAACGAATTTATCCGTTAATTTTTGAATATCGGCCTCGGCATTTTTTTGTAGGTCTTCAGAAACATCTGTTTTTTTAATGTCGTTATTTGCATCTTTTCTAGCAGTACGTACACTTATTTTTGCGTCTTCAGCTTCCGACTTTGCTTGTTTGGCTAAATCGCGTCTACGCTCTTCGGTTAAAGGTGGTACGTTTATAATAATGTAGTCACCATTATTCATAGGGTTAAATCCTAAGTTGGCGTACATAATTCCTCTTTCTATTTCCTGAAGCATGTTTTTTTCCCAAGGTTGCACGGTAATGGTTCGGCCATCTGGCGTATTAACGTTGGCAATTTGACTTAGTGGTGTTTGAGAACCATAATAGTCAACCATAACGCTTCCTAACATAGAAGGACTCGCTTTCCCAGCTCGAATATTTACAAACTGTTTTTCTAGATGCTTAATAGCGGCATCCATAGATTCTTTTGCTGAGTCTAATATAAATTGAATGTCTTCGTTCATCTTTTAAAATTTATTTTTTTAGGCTTATTCAAAAAACAAGCCAATAGTATATTATAAGTTAACTTTCGTTCCAATATTCTCGCCTGAAACGACTTTTAATAGGTTTCCTTTTTTGTTCATATCGAAAACAATAATTGGCAATTCGTTTTCTTGACTTAAAGTAAACGCTGTGGTATCCATAACTTTTAGACCTTTTCTAAGCACATCGTCAAAAGTAATATGGTCGAATTTTATAGCTTTAGAGTCTTTTTCTGGATCTACATTATATATACCATCAACGCGTGTGCCTTTTAAAATTACATCAGCTTCAATTTCTATGGCACGTAAAACAGCAGCGGAATCTGTTGTAAAATAAGGATTTCCTGTACCACCTCCAAAAATAACCACGCGTCCTTTTTCCAGATGTCTTAAAGCACGTCTTCTAATAAAAGGTTCAGCAACTTCCTCGATATGGATAGCTGTTTG
>NZ_DATGNO010000111.1:0-29963 GCF_035306705.1 Xanthomarina sp. | reverse complement strand
ATTTGGTCAGCTTCTGTAAAATCCATCTTTTCAATTACATTAATTTGATGAGATTTCTAGAAAATCCGGAAAAAGACTGGATTATTGACAAAGCAGAGCAAGAACAATTATCTTTTAATTGGTAGCCTGTTTTTGAAAAATCATAATAAATTAAAATTAAATAACTGATAATCAAACAGATAAAAGATGAGGTCACTTGATTTTATCTTTTATCGGACATTAATGATTTTATTTTTTTAATTCGATAAAAAATTAGCACATTTAAAAAGTATATTTGTACAACTTAAAACTCACTTTAAATGATAGTTTGGATTCTATTTATTATTGGAATAATAATTTTTTTAGCCTTGGATTTAGGTGTATTCAATAAGAATCCACATGTCATCAACTCTAAGGAAGCTGGGGTTTGGACACTAGTTTGGGTATCTTTGTCGTTTGCCTTTTCGGGAGTGATTTATTGGTTGTATAGTGGGGGCGTTCATATTGATAATCCAGACAACTTATTGCCGCAGGATGCCATGATTAAATACATTACAGGTTACCTAATCGAGTTGTCCTTGAGTATTGATAATATTTTTGTGATTGCTATTATTTTTGCTTCTTTCAAAATTCCGCCTATGTATCAACATCGCGTTTTGTTTTGGGGGATTTTGGGTGCCGTTGTATTTAGAGGCCTAATGATTTTTTTAGGTGTCATGCTAATTCATAAGTTTTCTTGGATGACCTATGTGTTTGGTGCTTTCTTGGTTTATACAGCACTTAAAATGTTGTTTAAAAAAGATGAGGATTTTCATCCAAAAAAATCAATTGTCTTTAGAATGTTAAAAAGAATTATGCCTATTACGACTGAGATTGAGAACGAACAGTTTTTTGTTAAACGTAAGCATATTACTGCGGCCACCCCTTTGTTTGTTGCCTTGGTTGTTATTGAAATGATGGATGTCGTGTTTGCTATTGATAGCGTACCCGCCATTTTATCAATAACTTCAGATCCTTTTTTAGTATTTAGTTCTAATATTTTTGCGATTTTAGGCTTGCGTTCCATGTATTTCTTTTTAGCAAATATGTTGGAAAGATTTAGTTACCTGGAATACAGTTTAATTGCCATTTTGTCTTTTGTTGGTATTAAAATGCTGATCGTGCATTACTTTAAGTTTCCGGAATGGGTTTCCTTAGGTTTTATTGGTTTCGCTCTTGCCACGGGTATTTTAGTTTCCTTAGCAAAAAGGAGATAAGTCTAGGAAGTTGTAGTCAGACTATTGTATTCATGTATCTGTGAAAAGCTACTTGCTCAACTGCTTAAAAAACAGCTTGACTTCTTCCTCGAAAACATCTAGAGGAATGCGGTGTGCTAAACTATTATGAATATGCACTTTGTATTCTGGATGATAAATTAGCGTTTCAGCTAAAAAACCAAGGGTTTGTTTTGGGTCGACTATATCGTCTTTTGTGCCTAAAACTATTTGCTTAAATGGGCTTGTTTTATGCTCGATTTCAGGAATGTTTTGATAAACAGACCTCTCGGCTAAAGCTGGATTGAAAAGGAGAGCAGGACATTGGTATATATTTGATACGTAATAGCCTGTAAAGCCACCCATGCTACTCCCTATAACTACATTGGTGTGATGAGACTTAAAGGATTCGACTAAATGAACGATTGCTTCAGAATCTGCTTCATAATCAATGGAAGGTGAAAACACTTTTCCGTATGGTTCTAAAACCTCCCTTTTTTCAGGATTTAAGCTTCCGTTTAAACCGTGTATGTAAAGTATATTCATTGTTTAATTATATTTTTTTATTTTATTGTTTTTCTAAAGGATTCATACTTCAAAACCTCTGTTTCGATATTCATTTTAGAGTTTCATTTTTAAACACGCAATTCGGTATCACATTTTAATTTGCGTGCCAGAATCCTGCTTCCTTGCATCGTGTGACTGCTTGGGCATGATGTAAATCTAAACTTTTTAAGTAATTTTTTGTCCATCAATTATTTTTAAAATACTGTTTTCTGGTGGTTCCTTCAAAACTATAATCAATTATTTATATAATAGACTTATATGTGTATTTATTTAAGAAGTTAGATAAAAGGCTCTGGTTTTTTAAAAGATGTGCTACGCGTGATGGAAGTTTTGATGCTATAATAGAGCATGCTATAACCCTATAGATCAATTCTGCCTCATTTTCGGATAACGCAATCGGAAGGTTGGTGTTTATTGAGGTTGGCTTTTTTGTTTTATAAAATTACTTTAGGAATGTTTTAATTCCAAAATTACCAAAATTATTTGTGTTTTTTTTTACCAATTGAATTTCCTTCCCAATATTGTTTTTTGGGTTGTAGGCAGCCACGCTAAACTAAAAAAGTTGAAAAGGAGTGTTTATAGGAATCTAACTTAGATTTTTTAGGTGTATAAAACCAAAAAACCCAAACATCTGTTCGTCTCAAAGTGTTGGGATTAGTAGTGGCATCTTAATCCTTATTGTCCCCTTAAAAAGCAAAAACCCCATAAACAGTGTTTACGGGGTTTTCTGGTGGTGCCTCCAGGAATCGAACCAGGGACACAAGGATTTTCAGTCCTTTGCTCTACCAACTGAGCTAAGGCACCAGCTGCAAAATTGCAAACCTAATTTTTCGGTTAGGCAGGTGCAAATATAGAAGCAATTTTATTATTCGCCAAAAGAAAGTAAATAAAAAATGCTTTTGTAAATTTGCAATCTTACACAGAGCTATGAATTTAATTATAGATATTGGAAATACATTGGTTAAATTTGCTGTTTTTCAGCAAGATGAGCTGGTTTTTCAAACTTCGGGAGAAGACATTATTTTTGAAAATAAATTTGAATCTATTTTAAAAAAACATCCAAAAATAGATAAATGTATCATTTCTTCGGTTGGAAAAATGGATGAACAAGCTCTAAATCTTATAAAACATCGCTTAAAAGTGCTGGTTTTGAATTCGGAAACCAATTTTCCATTTAAAAACCTGTACACTACACCAAAAACCTTAGGCGTGGATAGATTGGCCTTGGTGAGTGCGGCGTCTATAGAATATCCGAATAAGAATTGTTTGATAATAGATTTAGGATCTTGTATTACCTACGATTTTATCAGTGCAGAAAACAACTATTTGGGAGGCGCTATTTCTCCGGGATTAAGAATGAGATATAAAGCTTTAAATAATTTTACAGCCAAATTACCGTTATTAGAAACAAAGCTGCCTGAAAATATGATTGGGAATTCGACAGAAAGCGCCATTCATTCCGGAATTATTTTTGGTATTTTAAACGAAATTGATGGACTAATAGACAGCTATAGACAAAAATATATAGATTTAACAGTTATTTTAACAGGAGGAGATGCTTATTTCTTGTCAAAACAATTAAAAAATAGCATATTTGCCAACTCAAATTTCCTTTTATTAGGATTGAACCATATTTTACAATTTAATTCAACAGAATGATTAAAAAACTAATATTAGTTTTTATTGCTTTATTTGCAATTCAAATTTACGCTCAAGAGGGAACAGCCTCACCCTATTCATTTTATGGAATTGGTAGCTTAAAATTTAAAGGAACTGTTGAGAATAGAAGTATGGGTGGGTTGAGTATCTATTCAGATAGTATTCATTTAAACCTTAGAAATCCGGCTTCTTACGCCACTAAGAACCTAGCTCAATACGATTACGAAAGCAGACCCGTGAAATTTGCGGTTGGTGGAAGTCACTCGAACGCCAAATTAAAAAGTAATTCGTCTACAGATGAAGTAAACTCTACCACTTTAGATTATTTGGCCATGTCTTTCCCAATTGGAAGATTTGGACTAGGAATGGGATTGATTCCTTATACTACAGTTGGTTATAAATTAGAGAGCTTGAATAGCAACAACGACCTGAAAAGTAAATTCAGGGGCGATGGAGGTGTCAATAAGGTATATGCCTCATTGGGGTATTTAGTAACAAACGAATTAAGTGTAGGTGTGGACTTTGGTTATAACTTTGGTAATATTAGAAACAATACTATCGAATATGTTTATACGGACCAAGGTAGTTTGGCACAATATCAAACGAGAGAAGATAACAGATCGGACTTAGGTGGGGTGGGTTTAAATTTTGGTTTGACTTATACAAAGATGATTCAAGAAGAATTTGAATTAACAACTTCACTAACCTTTAGACCAAAAACCAATTTAACCTCAAGAAACTCGCGTTCGTTTAATACCATTACTATAAATCCGGTAAACAACAACGAGTATGTGATGAATTCTATTGAAGCAGATTTAGAAGGGCAAGGTTTAAAACAAACAGATTTAGTAATTCCAGCAAAATTAGCTTTTGGAGCAGGAATAGGTCAGCCAAGAATATGGTTTGTAGGTGCAGAATATTCATACTTAAACGTTAGTAAATTTCAAAATGATTTATATGCAGCTAGCGATTCAGCAGGAAACGTAAACTACTCAAGCGCTTCTGCAATCTCTGTTGGAGGGTTTTTTATTCCAGACTACAACTCTTTTTCAAGTTACTTAAACAGAGTGGTTTACAGAGCTGGAGTTAGATTTGAAGGTACTGGATTGCACATTAACGACGAAGCCATAAACGAGTTTGGCATATCTTTTGGAGTAGGATTACCAATGGGGAACACATTCTCTAATGCCAACGTAGGAGTAGAGTTTGGAAAGAAAGGAACAACAAACAGTAATTTAATTCAAGAGAATTTTATTAATTTCCAACTAAGCTTTTCGTTTAACGATAGATGGTTCCAAAGAAGAAAATTTAATTAAGTATAAACTAAATATTATGAAAACCAAAATTACATTCTTGCTGTTAGCCTTATTTTTAGGATTGAATTTTGTGTCTGCTCAAGATGAGGATTCAAGCACTTTATCTATCATGTCTGAATATGCCAAAGCAAAAAATTACGACGCAGCATACAAACCGTTCATGGAGTTAAGAAAAAGAAATCCAAGTTATAGTAGAGCGATTTTTGTTTATGGAGAAAGCATTCTTAGCGATAAGATTGATAAATCTTCTGGAACCGAAAAAGTTGCCTATATCAACGATTTGGTAAAACTTTGGGGAGAAAGAGAAACTTATTATGCGAGTAAAACACCTAAAGGCGAGTTTGGGGCTAAATCTTGTCAGTTGTTATATGATAATAAGGAGATTTTAAAGAAATCTAACGAGGAGATATACGCTTGTTTTGATGCTGTTTATAAAGAAGATCCGGATACATTTACAAATCCGAAATCACTTTATACTTATTTCTCATTAATGGTGGATTTATTTGATGCAGGTAAGAAGTCTGCTGGAGAATTATTCACTAAATATGATGAAGTTGTTGAGAAAGTTGATAAGGAAGTAGGTAACTATTCAGAAAGCTTAAACGTGCTTATTGAGAAGGAAGATGCAGGTGCTAGTTTAACTAGTAAAGAATTGAGCTACAAAAACTCCTATGAAAGTTACTTAAAAGCATACGATCAAATTGCGGGTAGTATTAACAGCAAATTAGGTTCTAGAGCAAATTGCGAAAACTTAGTACCACTTTACGCTAAAGATTTTGAAGCGAATAAAGGCGATGCCGTTTGGTTACAAAGAGCTGCTGGAAACATGTCGGCTAAAGAATGTACAGACGATCCATTGTTTTTTAAATTGGTAAACGCTTATCATAAACTAAGTCCGTCTGCTAACTCGGCTTACTATTTGGGAATCTTAAAAGATAAAGAAGGTAAAACTTCTGAAGCTATTAGATTTTATGAGCAGGCTATCAGTTTAGAATCGGACAGTTTCAAAAAAGCAAGACTTTACGAAAGAATTGGAGATAAACTAAAATCACAAGGAAATTTTGGACAAGCTAGAGGTTATTTCAGAAATGCTTTAAAATTCAACCCATCTAATGGACGTCCACATTTAAAAATAGCAGACATGTACAGTAGAAGTGCAAATAACTGTGGAGATACTAACTTTAACAAACGTGCTGTTTTCTGGTTGGCCGCTTTAGAAGCTGAAAAAGCTGGGCGTGTAGATCCTACTTTAAGAAGTGCTTCAGAACAGGCTGCAGTAAGTTATAGACATAAGGCTCCTCAAAAATCTGAAATTTTTGAAGCAGGTAATGGAGGTCAGAAAATCAATATTGGTTGTTGGATTGGAGATAGTGTTACCGTACCAAGTTTATAATGGTTAAAACATTTTTATATAAAACTCATTACATAGTCACAGCCCTTGCTGTGACTATGTTTTTTATATATGGCACCTATTTATTCTTTTATTATGGTCATATATAATTCACTTAAAAAGGTTTTTGTTTGTGGTGTAATTTCAATTATGCTCTTTTCATGTAAAAATAACTTCGATGAGGTCAAAAAAATAGGCATTTCTGAAAACGAACCTATTGGAGTTGCAGAACACATTAACCTAATTTATACAGATTCTGGAAGAGTAACTGCTAATTTGAAAAGTCCTAAAATGTTGGATTACTCGAACAGAGAATTTGTTTTCAACGAATTCCCTGAGGGCATAGACTTAGATTTATTTGACGAACAAAACAAAAAAAGCAATGTCGTCTCTGATTATGCCATTGTTTACGATAAAACCGGAATCATAGATCTACAAGGAAATGTAATCCTGTCTTCCGCGAATAATGATACTTTATTTGCCGAACAACTTTATTACGATCAAAATAGAGAATGGCTTTTTACCAACAAACCCGTAACTTTTAGAACAGGAAGAGATGTGATAAATGGTAAAGGTTTCGATTCTGATGTAAAATTTAATAAGGCAGAAGTGTTAGAAATTGATGGAATCATCACACTTGACGAATAATTCTGTATCTTTACACACCAATTTTAACATACCAAAATGAAATTATTTAAGTTTTTTCAATACGCATATTTAGTGTTTTCCATTGTTTTTTTCTATAATGTTGTTTCAACATATTTAAATGAAGGAACTTTAGATATCGCTTCATTATTGTTGGCAGCAGCCGCTCTTTTTATGTTTTTCTTTAGAAAGAAATTCAATAAAAAACTTGAAAATACCGACGACAAATAATCCATGGATCCAGATGTTATAATTATTATAGCTTCCTTAATTCTTTCTGCTTTTTTCTCCGGAATGGAGATTGCTTATGTGTCTTCCAATAAAATTCATATAGAAATTGAGAAAAAGCAAGAAGGGCTTTTGGCCAAAGTATTAACAAAACTTACAGCAAAACCTTCTAAATTTATTGCTACCATGTTAATTGGTAACAATATTGCCTTGGTTATTTACGGGCTTTTTATGGGAAACTTGCTCGTGGCATGGTTTCATACTTTTTTACCATCCCATTCCAGGATTGTTAATTTTTTACTTATAGATTTCAGTTTACTAACCCAAACTGTTATTTCAACTTTGGTCATTTTAATAACAGCCGAATTTCTTCCAAAAGTATTTTTTCAAATCTATGCCAACTATTTACTTAAGCTTTTAGCGGTTCCAGCCTATTTGTTTTATCTGCTTTTTTCATTTATATCCGATTTTGTTATTTGGATTTCAGATTTGGTATTGAAAAAATTCTTTAAAACTGAAGGAGATCAGATACAATTGGCATTCTCTAAAGTAGAATTAGGCAACTATATTAGTGAACAAATGGAATCTGTGGAAGAAAGTGACGATGTGGATTCTGAAATTCAGATTTTCCAGAATGCTTTGGAGTTTTCAGAAGTAAAAGCTAGGGAAGTCATGATTCCTAGAACAGAAATTACTGCAGTAGATGTTACGGAGAGTTCTAAAACCCTAAATGCGCTTTTTACCGAAACAGGCTTTTCTAAAATCCTTATCTATAAAGATACCATAGACGATATATTGGGTTATGTGCATTCTTTCGAGCTTTTTAAAAAACCAAAAACCTTGAAGTCTATTTTAGTGCCGGTAGAATTTGTTCCAGAAACCATGCTGATTAAAGATATTTTAAGTATCCTTATAAAAAAACGAAAAAGTATGGCTATTGTTTTGGACGAATATGGTGGCACCTCGGGCGTTTTAACCGTGGAAGACATTGTAGAAGAGCTTTTTGGCGAAATTGAAGACGAACATGATACTATGATCTTGATTGAAGAAAAGCTGGACGACTATTTATACAAGTTTTCTGCACGTTTGGAAGTCGATTATTTAAACGAACATTTTAAGCTTAACTTACCTGAAAGTGAAAATTATGAAACCCTTGGAGGTTTAATTGTTGACTTTACCGAAGAAATTCCTCAGCAAAATGAAATAGTCACCATCGATAACTTTCAATTTAATATCCTTGAAGTTTCCAATACAAAAATCGTTTTGGTGGAACTGAAAATACTGGACGTCGATTAAAATCCTAATCTTAATATAATTAATGCGTAATTCTACTTTTATTATTAAATAGAAAATGGTATTTTCGCGCTCGATAATTTATAATCTATAGAAATAAAAAATGGCAGTTTTAAATAAAATTAGACAACGTGGACTTTTTTTAATCATTGTGATTGCGTTAGCGTTATTCTCATTTGTAATTGGAGATTTGTTTAGAAATACAGATGCATTGATGGGAAAATCTCAAAACATTGTGGCAACCATTAACGGAAAAGATATTTCCCGTGAAGAGTTTATGCAAAAAGTGGAGGTAGCGCAAAGACAACTTGGACCTAACGGAACCAGCACTCAAGCCATGAACATGGTTTGGGATCAAGAAGTAAGACAAGCTGTTTTAGAATCTCAATTTGAAGTATTGGGACTTGATGTTCAAAAAGATCAAATGAGAGATTTGTTAAGAACCAACTTGGCAAACAGTCCAGAATTTCAAAATGAAGTAGGCGTTTTCGATGAGAACAAACTAAATGAATACATTGCCAATTTAAAGGAAACATCGGCTGTAGCATACAAACAATGGGTGGATTACGAAAACAGCATTGGAGTAAATGCCTTGCAAGATGACTATTTTAATATGGTTAAAGCTGGTATGACCGGTACTTTAGCTGAAGGAAAATTAGAACACCAGTTACAAAGTGAGACTGTGGATATTAAATATGTTCAAATTCCATATACGTCTATTTCAGATAGTACAGTATCAGTTTCTAAATCTGAAATTGCTGCTTATATTAAAAAACACAAAAAGCAATACGAAGTTGATGCTACTAGAGATATTCGCTATGTAGAGTTTAGAGAGGCTGCTTCTGTGGAAGATGAAAACAATATTAAACAAGCTTTATCAGAATTATTAAAAGATCAAGTGGTTTACAACGAAACCACAAAAAGAAATGATACCGTAAAAGGTTTTGCTCACGTAACAAACAATAAAGCTTTTGTAAATTCAAATTCAGATATTAAATTTGAAGATCGTTTTAAGTTTAAATCAGATTTACCTCCAGCTATTGCAGATACCATTTCTAAATTAAACGTTGGTCAGGTTTACGGACCATATAAGGACCAGAACTACTTTAAAATAACGAAAGTAATTGCAGCTATTCAAATGCCAGATTCGGTTAAAGCAAGACATATATTAATCCCTTTTGTTGGTGCTGCCAATACAATGCCAGAAGTAACACAAACTGAGGTTGATGCTAAAAAGACCGCTGATAGTTTATTGACGGTTTTAAGAAAGGACAAATCTAAATTTGGAGAGTTTGTAACAAGCTTTTCTTCAGATCAAGGAAGTATAGAAAAGGGAGGTAGTTACGATTATTTCTCTTACAATACCATGATTGAACAGTTTAGAGACTTTGTTTTCGAAAACAATGTTGGAGATATGGATGTGGTTCAAACAGCTTTTGGATTTCATATTATAGAAATTGAAGGCCAGAAAAACAAACAACGTGCTATTAAAACAGCAACTATTGCTAGAGAAATCGAACCATCTGAAACAAGTATAAACCAAGTATTTATGAATGCTTCTAATTTTGAAATTGCTATTGAAAAAGGCGATTTCGAAGCTGTAGCTAAAGAAAAAGATTTAGCTGTACGTCCAGTAAATGGAATTAAGCTTTTAGATGAAAATATCCCAGGCTTAGGAAACCAAAGATCTTTGGTTCGTTGGGCTTTTGAAGATGGTACTAAAGTAGGCTCTACAAAACGTTTTAATTTAAGTGGTGGATATGCCGTTGTTCAAGTAACTGCTTCCAATGCTAAAGGTTTAATGAATACGGAACAAGCTTCTGTAACAGCTTTACCAGCCATTAGAAAAGAGAAAAAAGCCAAATTAATTAAAGATAGAATTTCTGCTACAACTGTTGAAGATGTTGCTGCTGCAGAGAGTAAAACAGTTCAAACTGCTTTAGCTATCAATATGAAAAACCCAACAATTTCTGGTGCAGGAAAAGAAGGTGTTGTTGTAGGAACAGCTTTCGGATTAAAAGAAGGTGAAACTTCTAAATTAATTGAAGGCGAAAAAGGCGTGTATATGATTCAAGTTACTAAAAGAACTCCAGCTCAAGACATGGACAATTACCAAGGTTTTGCCAACCAAGTTGGAAATGTTAAAATGGGTCAAGTGAATACAAAACTTTACGAGGCTTTAAAAGAATCTTCAGAAATTGAAGATAATAGAGCAAATACAGTTCAATAAGAATTGATTTCTTAGTTATATATAAAAAAGCTTCACAGACATGTGAAGCTTTTTTTATGACATCATATTATTTTATCATTTCAGAATAAGGAATAAGTGTATCGTATCCTTTACGTCTGAAATAGTTTGTTGGATTTTCTTCTGAAGTCACCAAAACAAAATCTCCGCCCCAAGCTCCAAGACTTTTTATGGAACCCTTAAAATCTGAAAACAGTTTTTCTTTTACTGGTACTTGATGGATGATTCTTGAAATAAGTTGTTCGTGTGTGTTTAAAAGGACATTGAAGTCGCCTAAACTAGAACAGGAAATTAACTGGGTTGTGATGTTGCTAAGCTTTTTAATAACATCTGTTTTATCTGCCACATTAGTTTTGTACTGTGCAATGCCATCCCTACTGTTTTGTTTTTTGTTTAGGTATACAAAATATAGTGCTTCTTTAAACAACGGATTAAAAGCAACTTCTTTAACCGTTTTTTCATTATTGTTGCCTAATTGATAGGTTATAGGTTGATTAAATTGTGCACAAGCAATATCGTAACCCGAACCGCCAAAGGTTTGTTCCAATAGTCTGTAAGCATCTACTTTTGCCCAATTGGCTATATTGTTTATTAAGGTGGACGAAGAACCCAGTCCCCAATCCTGAGGAAAAGTCAGCTTGGTTTCAACTTCAAATCCAGAATTTAAAAACCCAGGATTGAGTAGTTTAACCGCTTGTAAAATTTCAAATAATCTTTTAGACGTGTCATTTTCAGGAGTGAACGCGGTGATAATCTCCTTGTTTTCAATAGAAAATTCAGCATCCAACCAAATCTTGTTTTTATCATCGAAACTCTTCCAGATAATTTTAGATTCATCCAGTTTTGACACCTTCATAGTCTGTCCGAATGTGGTGGGAATAGCCAACGACAAGGCCCCGTCAAGAACTACATATTCTCCTGTGAGCAATAATTTTCCGTTACTCTTATAGGTTTCGAGTTCCATATTTAAAATTCAAGGTTCAAAATTCAAGGTTTGTATTATTCCTATTTAAGAGTAGCATCTATTTGTTGAGATGGTCTCACTTTCAGTATTGGTAAATTATTTATAACCAACAAACTAATAACTTCTAAATTCTTAGCTTATTTATGGCTTCCACCACAGCGCTATGTGAAGCGGTATGTGTTTTGAAATAGTCTATGAGTATGGCTTTTTCTTCGTTTGTTGCTTCAAATTGATTTAAGATATTCATCAAGTGCATTTTCATATGGCCTTCTTGAATACCTGTGGTTGTTAAAGAGCGCAAGGCAGCAAAGTTTTGCGCCAATCCGGCAACAGCTACAATTTGCATGAGTTCTCTGGCGGTTGGTTCGTGTAACAATTCCAAGGCCAGCTTGACCAAAGGATGTAAACTTGTTAAGCCGCCAACAGTTCCTAAAGCTAGAGGGATTTCAATCCAAAACGTAAAGATGCCATCTTCAATTTTTGCGTGGGTCAGACTCGTGTATCTGCCACTTCTGGAGGCATATGCATGAACTCCAGCCTCAACAGCTCTAAAGTCGTTGCCAGTGGCAAGAACTACGGCATCAACCCCGTTCATAATCCCTTTGTTATGCGTAACCGCTCTAAAAGGCTCTACTTCGGCAATCCTAACCGCTTGAATAAATTTATTGGCAAACTCTTCAGGATTGATCAAAGGGTTTTCAGTTAAATCTTTAACCGGACAACTCACTTCAGCTCGTACCAAACAATCAGGTACATAATTGGAAAGGATGCTCATGATTACGTCGATATTTTTTTCTTTTTCGGAAAAACTATCATAATCCAGCGCTTCTTCCCGGAAAGTTTTCGCAAACTGCTCCAAACAGGAGTTGATAAAATTGGCACCCATGGCATCCAAGGTTTCAAAAGTAGCATGCAGTTGAAAATAGCCTTCAATACTTTCAGTTTTATCGCGTAACTCAATATCTAAAATGCCTCCTCCACGTTTCTCCATGTTTTTGGTTATGGATTTTGTGGCTTCCTTCAGTTTCGGTTTTACGGTTTCAAAAAAGGTATTTAAAACTTTAAAATCGCCATGAAACATAAAGTGGACCTGACCTATTTTTGTGGTCGATAATACTTCAGCTTTAAATCCACCTCTTTCCGACCAGAATTTAGCAGCCTTACTTGCAGCAGCAACTACCGAACTTTCTTCAATAGCCATTGGAATAGCGTGCATTTTACCATTAATTAAAAAGTTTGGCGCCACCCCAAAAGGCAAATAATAATTGGTAATGGTATTTTCTATAAACTCGTCGTGTAGCTGTTGTAGCTTGAGGTTAGAATTCCAATATTGTTTGATAATATTTTTGGCATCGTTGTTATTATTGAAATAGGTGGCAACGATCCAATCGATTTTATGGGATTTAGAAAGTTTAGAAAAACCTGAAATAGATTTGCTCATGGCATTTGTATTGAAACACAAAGATACTGTTCTCGTAATTATTTTAGTGGGCATTGTGTTTTAAAAGCCTATTTAACTGTTAATAATTAGTGTTTTTAGCTTAATTTTTAGTAAACTTGACAATATTTTTTTTCAAATAACTATTTTAATGATACTCTCAAGACAACTACTTTTATTTTGCTTTTTAGCAACCCTCTTAACATCAGCACAAAACAAAGAAATTACTTTAGAAGAAATCTGGAATGGCACCTTTAGAACAGAAGGTATGGACGCTTTACATTCTATGAAAAACGGACAGCAATACTCTGTTCTTGATTTCGATAGAAGTTCAGGTGTAACGGCTATAGATGTTTATGATTACAAAACTTTGAAGAAAGTAAAAACCTTGGTCAATTCTAGCGATTTAGAGGGCATTACGTATTTTACCAATTATACTTTTAGTGAAGACGAAAGCCTAATCCTTTTGGCTACGGATGTTACACAAATTTTTAGACGCTCTTCTTTAGGGAAATATTATATTTTTGATGTTAAATCCAAAAAACTGACTTTAGTTGCTGAGGAAAAAATTCAAGAGCCAACCTTTTCCCCAGACGGAAGTAAAATGGCGTATGGTTATAACAACAACTTGTTTGTAAAAGACCTAAGCTCAGGGAAAACAACCCAAATAACTTTTGATGGTGAGAAAAATAAAATCATCAATGGTATTACAGACTGGGTTTATGAAGAAGAATTTGGTTTTGTTAGAGCCTTTCAATGGAATGCTGCTAGTAATAAAATAGCTTTTATTCGTTTTGACGAAACCCTAGTGCCAGAATTCTCCATGGATATTTATGGAAACGAATTGTATCCAACCCAAGATGTATTTAAATACCCAAAGGCCGGAGATCCAAATGCTTTGGTATCTCTTCATTTATACAATGTGGAAACGGATAAGCTTTCTGAAGTGAAAGTAAATAAAAACTATAACGATTTCTATATTCCAAGAATTAAATGGACCAACAACCCAGATGTTTTGAGTGCACATTTCTTAAACAGACACCAAAATGAATTGGATTTATGGTTGATAGACGCCAATAACCATACTGCAAAATTAGCACTGGAAGAAAGAGATAAGGCTTATGTGGACGTTACGGACGATTTAACCTTTTTAAAAGACAATAGTTTTATTTGGACCAGCGAAAAAGATGGTTACAACCACATATATCACTATTCTCAGGACGGAAAATTGCTGAACCAGGTAACCAAAGGAAATTGGGAAGTAACCAGTTATTATGGTTACGACGAAAAACAGAATAAAATATTTTATCAATCTACAGAAAACGGTTCTATCAACAGAGCTGTTTATAGCATAAAACTTAACGGAAGAGATAAAGAACAATTAACAAAAGGAGTAGGATCTAACAGAGCTTCTTTCAGTGCAGATTTTTCTTATTTTATCAATGCGTTTTCAAATGCATCAACACCTCCAACCTATACTTTAAACGATGCCAAGTCCGGGAATGTGATAAAGAACATCAAGGATAATAATAAGCTTTTGCAGAAATTGGCAGCTTATAACATGTCTAAAAAAGAGTTTAGTACCATACATATTAATGGAAACGACTTAAACATGTGGGTCATTAAACCAGTCGATTTTGATGAAACTAAAGAATACCCATTATTTATGTATCAATATTCTGGACCTGGATCTCAAAATGTGTCAAACAGTTGGGGAGGAGCAAACGACTATTGGTACCAATTGCTAGCACAAGAAGGTTATATTGTGGCCTGTGTGGATGGTAGAGGTACTGGATATAAAGGTGCAGATTTCAAGAAAGTTACTCAAAAGGAATTGGGAAAATATGAAGTTGAAGACCAAATCGACGCTGCAAAGTATTTAGGTAAATTACCTTATATAGATGCCTCTAGAATAGGAATCTGGGGATGGAGTTACGGCGGATTTATGAGTAGTAATGCCCTTTTTAAAGGAAACGATGTCTTTAAAATGGCTATAGCTGTAGCACCGGTAACAAGCTGGCGTTTTTACGATTCGGTTTATACCGAACGTTATATGACAACCCCACAAGAAAACCCGAGTGGATACGACGATAATTCGCCAATAAACCATGTTGATAAATTAAAAGGAAACTTTTTGTTGATTCATGGAACGGCAGATGATAATGTGCATGTACAAAACACCATGCGAATGGTTGAGGCTTTAGTGCAAGCAAACAAACAATTTGAATGGATGGTTTATCCAGACAAAAATCACGGTATTTATGGTGGAAATACCCGATTGCATTTATACACCAAAATGACTAACTATATTAAAGAAAACCTATAAAAAAAGAACTTATGCAAGAAAAAGATCTAGCGTTAATTACGCATCTCGCGAAAAAAGGTGTTGACGATAAAATGGTAATGGGGCATCCAGCAGGATTGTTCATATTGTTTTTTACAGAAATGTGGGAGCGATTCAGTTATTACGGCATGCGAGCGTTATTAACCGTATTCTTAATAACAGAAATTGGTAAAGGCGGTTGGGAATGGACCAATGCCGATGCTATGCAACTATACGCCTGGTATACTGGTTTAGTTTATTTAACCCCACTTATTGGAGGGATGATAGCAGATAAATTTACAGGATTTAGAAAAGCTATTTTATTGGGAGCTTTAGTCATGACTTTAGGACATGCTTCTATGGCGCTCGAAATGGTGAGCCCTACCTTTTTCTATGTTGGTTTGGCATTTATGATTTTAGGAAATGGTTTATTTAAGCCAAATATTTCTTCCATGGTAGGAAACCTATATCCAGATTCAAGTTCTAAAAAAGATGCAGGTTATACTATTTTTTATATGGGAATTAACGCTGGAGCATTCTTAGGAATGTTGCTTTGTGGGTATATAGGTGAAAAAGTAGGATGGCACTATGGGTTTGGATTGGCTGGAGTGTTTATGTTATTTGGAATGTTGCAATTCTATTTTGGACAGAATATTTTTGGTGTTATAGGTCAAGAGCCTAAAAAAGAAATTGTTTCAGATTTAGATAAAGTTACAGACGTCGCAGATGCAGCAGATGAAGAGGAATTACCTGCTAACGTTGTACGAGATAGATTAGTAGTTGTAGGAGTACTAATGGTTGCCAGTATATTTTTCTTTTTTGCTTTTGAACAAGCAGGTGGCTCGATGACTGTTTTTGCTAAAAACTATACGCAACGTGTTTTAGAAGGTAGTACGGGTACCATATTTAAATGGGTGGATGCTATTTTGACTATTTTCCCAATTATCATCGTTTCTTGGGTGCTTTACGGCCTAGGAAAGAAAATTTATAAAGATTATCCATTAACCATCATCTTTACTGCAATTTCCTTTGTTATTATTTGGATTTTAGGTGGATGGAAAGTATATAGAGAATTTAGTTTAGAGCATACTGAAGTAACTGTTTCTTGGTTCCAGATTTTAAATTCGTTCTTCATTATTACGTTGGCTTCATCTTTTAGTAAAATGTGGGAAAAAGTATGGAACCCTTCAGGTCCTGTTAAATTTGCTATGGGCTTGGCCTTAGTAGGTGTTGGGTTTGTGGTTTTATCACTTGGAGCTAGTAGCATTCCGCAAGGAGCAGAAACAGCGAAGGTGAGTATGATTTGGTTGATATTGGCATATTTCTTTCACACAACAGGAGAATTGTGCTTGTCGCCAGTAGGTTTGTCTTATGTTTCCAAACTATCTCCCAAACGTTTAGCAGGCTTATTATTTGGACTGTGGTTTACAGCTTCTGCCATTGCTAACTTTATTGCAGGAATGACTGGATCATACATTGATAAAATATCGGAAACGTACTCCATGTCTATATTTTTCTTAATCATTGCGGCAATACCTATGATAGCGGCAGTGGTGTTGTTAATATTAAATCCGAAATTAAAGAAAATGATGCACGGAATTAATTAATTATTACAAGCCACCTAACTAACCTAAATACTTATGTCAACGAACGTAGCTAAACCAATAATACGCAAAGAACTTTTTGGACACCCAGTAGGTCTTTTCATATTATTTTTCACCGAAATGTGGGAGCGTTTCTCCTATTATGGTATGCGTGCCATTTTAGTGTTATACTTAGTAGCACAATCACAAGGAGATAATGCTGGTTTAGGTTGGTCCAATGGCGATGCTTTAGCGCTTTATGGATGGTACACCATGTTGGTTTATGTGGCTTCCATTCCTGGCGGATGGATTGCTGATAAATTTTTAGGACAGAAAAAATCCGTTTTATATGGTGGTATTTTGCTTGTTGCGGGACATGGTGTTTTGGCTATAGAGCAGATGTGGGCATTTTACTCAGGTCTTGGATTAATTATCCTAGGTGTAGGTATGCTTAAACCAAATATTTCAACCATGGTAGGCGGGCTATATAAACAAGGAGATATTAGAAGAGATAAAGGATTTACTATTTTTTACATAGGTATTAATGTAGGCGCTTTTTTATCGAGTATCATCGTAGGTTATGTAGGTGAAGTTCACGGATGGCATTACGGGTTTGGATTGGCTGCCATTGGAATGACTCTTGGGTTGATCCAATATGTTATGGGGCAAAAATACTTGGCGCATGTAGGTAATTTTGTAGGAGAATCCGAAGATGCCGAAGAAAGGGCTGCGTTAAAGAGGCCTCTATCCAAAATTGAAAAAGACCGTGTTGTTGTTCTCTTGTTATCTTTTCTTTTAGTTATTGTTTTTTGGGGAGCTTATGAACAAGCTGGTGGATTAATGAATATCTATGCCATGGACAATACGAATCGAGCTTTCCTTGGATGGGAAATTCCAGCTTCATGGTTTCAGTCCTTAAATGCCATGTTTATTATCTTCTTAGGAACAACGGTAGCTGCTTTTTGGGCACGAAGAAAACTGAAGGGGAAACTGTCTACCTCACTTTTTAAAATGATCTTAGGTTTAATTATCATGGGAACCGGATTCTTTTTCATGTCTGCAGCTTCAGCACAATTTGAAAGTACTGGCGCCTCAGCCATGTATTGGTTGGTATTGGCTTATTTGTTCCATACAGTTGGAGAATTATGTCTTTCTCCAGTGGCCTTATCCTATATTACTAAGTTAGCACCTGTAAAATATGCTTCTTTAATGATGGGAGTATTTTTTGCTATGACAGGTTTTGGAAATAAATTAGCTGGGTTATTAGGGGAATCTGCTTCAAAATATGGAGAGTTTACCATCTTTACTGGAATTGCAGTATTTTGTGTGATATTTGGATTTCTAGTTATGATTTTTAGAAAAAGACTAGAACTTTTGACTCATGGTGCAGAAGATGATGAACATGAAATTGATGATGAAACAGAAGGATATGAAGTTGCCAAACCATCAATTAACTAACTAAACTAACTAAATTAATTTATATGAATACTGACATTGAAAATCTTTTTAAAGACACGGTTTTAGGGCATCCAGTTGGATTATTTATTCTCTTTTTTACAGAAATGTGGGAACGATTCTCTTTCTATGGAATGCGAATCCTTCTTATTTTATTTTTAACAGCACCGTTAGTGAGCAATAATCCAGGCTGGGAATGGTCGAGTGAACATGCATTTGCTTTGATAGGAACTTATGCATCGCTCTTATATTTAACACCAATTATTGGAGGTTGGATAGCAGATAAATATACAGGATACCGCATCGCTGTGGTTATTGGTTGTGTTATCATGACTCTGGGCCACGCATCGATGGCTTTTGAAACAACTGCTTCATTTTACCTGGGTTTAGCTTTATTAGTGATTGGTACTGGTTTTTTTAAGCCAAATATTACTTCCATCATTTCGGAGATGTATAAAACCAGAGAATCCAAGAAAGATGGAGCCTATACCATTTTCTATATGGGTGTTAATGCTGGAGCCTTTTTTGGAATGATGCTTTGCGGATATTTAGCTGAAAATTATGGTTGGGCATATGGATTTGGTCTTGCTGGAATTTTTATGTTACTTGGAATGTTACAGTTTTTATTAGCTCATAAAATATTTGGAAAAATTGGCGCCGTACCATCAAAGAAAATCGACGTTGTATTCCATGAAGGCGAAGATGTTACAGATCCAGAAGTTATTAAGGAAGAAGTAGAAGTTGCTTCTAAATTGAATCCGTTTACAACACTTGATAAAATCCTTATTGTATTATCATCTGTGGGTGGGTTGCTGTATCTATTTAACGATCCTTTAGAAAAAATTGGTGGCACTTCTATGTTGCCATTTGAATTCATGGGGATGAGTGGATCAAACTTTGTGGTCCTTTCAGCTTTAGTGCTGTTTTTAGCGTTATTAATTGCGCGTATCTCTCGCTATATTCCTATTGTTAGAGATCGATTGGTTGCCGTTTCAATTTTTGCACTTTTTACCGTTTTCTTTTTTGCTTTTTTTGAACAATCCCTCGGTTCGATGACCTTGTTTGCAAGTGATTATACAAATAGGGATTTGGTTGGGAATACAGCAACTGTATTTAAGATTGTAGATGGATTATTGACAACTATTCCGTTAATAATCATAACCTATGTTATTTTCTTGATTTTCAGAAAAACGTTTACAAAAATTGGAGCTTCAAATATTATGCTGGCCATCGCATTCCTTGGCTTATGGGTATTAGTAATTTATCGTATTTACGACAAATCATTCTCTGAAGAATTAAAAGTAGATGCTACTTGGTTTGGAATTTTAAATTCCTTCTTTATTATTACATTGGCACCTATTTTTTCAAAGTGGTGGGAAAGTAAATACAATCCAAGTGCCGCTATAAAATATGCCATCGGATTGGTGTTATTAGGTTTAGGGTTTGCTATTTTAGCTTATGGAGCATCTGGCATTCCTTCAGGAGCCAAAACAGCTTCTGTAAGCATGATATTCTTGATATTGGCCTACTTGTTCCATACTATGGGAGAGCTTTGTCTTTCACCATTAGGATTGTCTTATTTAAGTAAATTAGTGCCAGCCAGAATGATTGGTTTTATGTTTGGAGTTTGGTATCTGGCGATTGCGGTTGGTCAAAAACTAGCGAACACCATGGGCGGTATGATTGATAAAATCTCTGAAGAGTATTCTTTAGGAACCTTCTTTTTAATCTTTGCCATCATTCCAATTGCAGTTGGTTTTGTGTCGATGGTATTAAACCCTGTCCTCAAAAAACTGATGCATGGTGTACGATAATCGATTAAATCGTTAAAATTTATAAAAAACACTTCAATTTTGGAGTGTTTTTTATATTTTAGGAACAATTTTTGAAAAGACTAAACTTAAAATCAATATGTTTGGAATCCATTTTGGTTTTGGTTCATTCACAAAATTATAAATTAGTAAGGTATTTATGATATATCGACTAAGTGGAACATGTTGTTGTGAGGCATATTAAGACAGCTTCAAAAAAAAAATTATAAAATTGTTATAAATGAAAAAAGTACTATCCCTAATCGCCCTAGTATTGGTCGCTACTAACTTATCTGCCCAAGAAATTAATTGGGTAACTTTAGAAAAAGCCGTGGAACTTCAGAAGAAAAATCCAAAAAAAATCATGATAGATGCCTATACCAATTGGTGTGGTCCTTGTAAAATGTTAGATAAAAATACCTTTCAAAATAAAGATGTGGCAGCTTATGTAAACAAACATTACTATGCTGTAAAATTTAATGCTGAAGGAGATGAAACTATAAACTTTAAAGGGAATGTCTTTAAAAACCCTAGTTACAATGCTGCCAATGCCAACAAACGCAATTCGGCACACCAGTTAGCCTCATATTTTAGTGTAAGATCTTATCCAACCATCTTGTTCTTAGACGAGCAAGCCGAGTTTTTAACTCCCGTGATAGGCTATAAAACTCCACAACAATTAGAATTATACTTGAAGTTATTTACAGCCAATCAGCATGTTAATATGAAAACTCAAGACGATTTTTCGGCTTATTACAGTGCTTTTAAACCAGAATTCTCCAATTAATCTTTCTTTAACGAAAGAACAAAAGCTCCTTTTTTATTCGTTTGATAAAAAGGGAGTTTTTGCTTTTCGCAGGTGGCTTCCCAACGGCTCATATAAGATTTATAATTGCTGCCATCGGCTATAATGACTTGTGGTTGCAAGGAATCGATAAGTCTGTTTAAATTTATGCGTGGAGAGTTTTTAAGCACTATATAATCCGGTTTAAAGGATTTAATATTATAAACGCCCAAACTATCTATCACCAACAGCCATTTGTTGTTTATTCTATAAAAACATGTTAGGCTATCTTCCTGAATATTTGCGATATAATTACTGGTTATATAATTATTGATTATGGTGTTTTTCGTTTCTGTTTTATTGGACATATTATGATATAACTGCAAGGTTTTTCCTTTTTGAAAACCTAAAAGGGTGGATGTTCCTTTATGAAATACTAGAAATTGCTGTTTGGTCTCCGTCACATATTTGGTGTAAATAAGTGCACTTTGCCCTATTAAAATAGCAGAAAGAAAATATACCAGTTGTTTGAAATTTTTCTTAGTATAAAGCTGATAGGCGCTAATGATGATGATATAGCTAGCTAAAACCTGAAGTATATTAAAAGAAATGTCTTGAATTAAAAAAGCTTCTTGTTGTGCAATCCATTTAAAAAACCCATTCATACCACTAATTATGGTCCCATAAAAAATAGCAAAGAACGTTGGGAGGAAATTTACGATGGATAACATAATAACGATAATTCCAAATCCTAAAATAAAACCAAGAAAAGGAATCACAACCACATTTGAAAGTAAAAACAGGCCAGGAATTTGGTGGAAATAATAAATACTTAGTGGTAAAACACCAAATTGAGCAGCAATAGACACAATAAAAGCTTGCCAGAATTTATCCAAAACCCAATATTTTGGAAGCCAATAACTATATAGTAAGGGGAAAATAGTAACTATGGCAACAACCGCAAAGTAACTTAATTGAAAGCCCACGTCAAAAAGATAATTGGGGTTAAATAATAGTAAAACAAAAGCTGAGCTAGCCAATATATTTAAAGTGTTTCTTGGACGATTGATGTTCATGGCAACAGCTACAAAGCTAAACATAAGTGCAGCTCGCAATACAGATGCGGATAAGCCAGCAATTATGGCAAAACTCCACAAACAGATAATAATCAAGATAATTTTATAAATACGCCCATGTTTTAAGTATTCTATGGGCTTAAATATTAAATTTAGGAAAATGAGGATAATTCCAACGTGCAAGCCAGAAACGGCGAGAATATGTATGGATCCCGCATTTTTATAATCGTTGTAAATGTCTTCGCTTAATTCTTTTCTCTGCCCTAATAGCAACGCGTTTATTATGGCAAGTTCATCGGGTTTAAAAGGGTGTTCCTTTAGTTTGTTGTCAATATGCTTTCTAAAAGCGTCGGCATATCCATAGATTGTGGATTTTGTTATGCTTGTTATATATACTTGTTCGTAACTAGAATACATTTGCGAATAAATGTATTTATTCTCAAGGAACTTTTTATAATTAAATTGATCTGGATTTAATGGTTCTTTTATAGAATGGATTTGTGTTTTTATAATAAGTATGTCGTCTACATCAAAAATACGAGTCATGCTATCCTTTTTGATGTTTAACAGGGAAAGGCCTTCAACAGAATTTTCATTTATTTTTAAAATTTTAACCACATATCTATCGTTGAACTTATTAGATTTTAAGCTATTTGAAATTTTTAGAGTTACGAATAAGGTGCTGTCCTTTATGAAGATAGGACTGTTGGTGTAATTATTTTTATGATTTTTTTGATTGTGGATATTCACAAGTAAAACACCTAAAGAAATCATGGTGATATAAGCTGTTAATCCAAACCAGATGGTTTTTTTTAATTTGGGTTTCGAATAAAAGTAAACAAGACCCAAGATAACAAGGAGTATTCCAGTGATTTTAGCAGAAGAATCCAGGGGAATTTCGGTAAAACGAGACAATAAAATACCTGTAACCAAAAGGATGGTTAGCTTAACAGGCACAAAATCAAATAGTTTCACATACTAAAGATACTGAATATCTTATAATACGCGACGTGCCTGAACAAAGGCAAAATACCAATATTTTTCGGAGAGTTGTGAAGTAATAACTCCCGCACTGGTTGTAGAATGAATAAACTCTACAAATCCAGGTCTAGCATCTGTAACCAATCCTACATGGTTTACGCTGCGACTATTCTTACTAGTTGCAAAAAACAATAAATCGCCTTTTTGAACTTCTTTAACATCTACCCAATTTCCGGTCGTGGCCATATTGCCAGTAGATCTTGGTAGAGCGATGTTTTCGCTGTTAAAAGCTGTGGTAATTAAGCCCGAACAATCCATACCTTTTTTTGTAGTGCCACCATATTTATAACGCACACCATTATATTTTTCGGCTGTTTGAATAATGTTATTAATAACTTTAATATCGGCTACAGGTCTATTGTCTATGGGTGCTTTTGTTACTTTGGTTGTTTTTGCGCTTTTTTTGTTGACAGTTTTCGTTTTTTTAGTCGATTTACACGCTGTAATAGAAATAAATATTGCTAATATGTAGATAATTTGTCTCATACTACTTCTTATGTTTAATGGCATGATAAATTAATTTTGCTGTTTTCTGACTGGCACCTTTTCCACCTAATTTTTTTTCGAGTGCGTAATAGTCTAAATATAATTTAGCTCTTTCGTAAGGATCTAAAATAAGATCTAATTCTCGTTTAAGCGTGTTTTTATTGAAATTTGATTGAATAAGTTCTGTCACTACTTTTTTATCCATAATTAAATTAACCAAAGAAATGTATTCTAGGTTAACAACACGTTTTCCAATTTGATACGAGATCCAATTTCCTTTGTAGCAAACTACTTGTGGTACTTTAAATAAGGCGGTTTCTAGTGTAGCAGTCCCCGAAGTTACTAGAGCAGCTGTAGATACGGACAAAAGATCGTAGGTTTTATTGGATATAAATTTAATGTTGGAGCTTTTTATAAACTGTTGATAAAAACTATAATCCTGACTCGGTGCTCCTGCAATTACAAATTGGTACTTCGGATAATCTTTTACCACAGAAAGCATAATAGACAACATCTTTTTTATTTCTTGTTTTCGGCTTCCTGGCAAAAGTGCGATGATGGGTTTCTCGTTTAGTTCGTAGTCTGCCCTAAAAGCATATTCGTCCACTTGCTTCCTGCTGGCAATGGCATCGATGGTTGGATGACCGACAAAATGTACCGGATAATGGTGTTTTTTTTCGTAAAAATCTTTTTCAAAAGGAAGAATAACGTACATCTCATCCACATCGTGTTTTATGGCCTTGATTCGGTTTTCTTTCCATGCCCATATTTGTGGTGAAATATAATAATGCGTTTTATAACCGTTTTGTTTAGCCCATTTGGCAATTCGTAAATTAAACCCGGGATAATCTATAAAAATAATGGCATCAGGCTGAAATGCTTCAATATCTTTCTTGCAAAACGATAGGTTTTTGGCAATGGTTCTTAAATTCATAAGAACTTCGGCGAAACCCATAAATGCCAAATCTCTGTAATGTTTTACTAAGGTATCGCTAGTTGCGTTCATTAAATCGCCACCCCAAAATCTAAAGGAGGCGTGTACATCTTCTTTGAGCAAAGCTTTCATAAGGTTAGATCCGTGTAGATCACCCGAGGCTTCTCCAGCAATAATATAGTATTTCATAGGTTTATATTATTTGTTTTTTTATTTGCCACACCCAACATACATGTAATCATTTTCTTTTTGTCTTTTAAGGTTTTGAATCTGGATGTTTCATATAAAACATATTTTATATAAGTTTAAATACAAAGGTCGCAATGGCATTAATAATGGTTATTAATAAAACGCCTCTAGCGCGATAATCTTGTTTCTTTTTAATAAACACAAAAAAGACCAAAAGGTTTAAAATAGCTCCCAAGCTTATAAGTTTTCCTAATATTCCCTCTGCCAACGCCGAGCGTATCACACTTCCAAAATCGTTTCCATTGCCAAAATATAGTGTAGCAAAATAAAGTCCAATAATATTAGCAACAAGTCCAACTACAATTCCTATTAAAAGTTCTTTTTTCATCAGGGCTATTTTTTGTCAGTTCCGTTAAAATCCCACGTATTTAAATTGCTTATAACATGGTGCGCGGTTAAATCAAATTGGACAGGAACCACGGATACATATCCGTTTTCGAGTGCCCATTCATCGGTATCCTCTCCGCCGTCTAAATTTACGAATTTTCCAGTAAGCCAATAGTAGTCTTTTCCTTGTGGCGATTTTCTCTTATCGAATTCTTCTTCCCAATTAGCACGTGCTTGTCTGCATACTTTAATTCCTTTAATGTCTTTTTCTGGCAGATTTGGGATATTAACATTTAAAACCACTTGATCTGGAATGCCTTTTTCTAACGCATTTTTGGTTATTGTTCGGACATACTTTTTAGCTGTTTCAAAATTGGCATTGTAATTATAATCCAACAATGAAAATCCAATAGCAGGAATTCCTTCAATTCCTGCTTCTAAGGCAGCACTCATTGTTCCAGAATAAATAACGTTGATGGAAGAATTGGAGCCATGGTTAATTCCGGAAACACATAAATTAGGTCTTCTTCCCAATATTTGTTTAACTGCTAGTTTGACACAATCGGCTGGAGTTCCAGAGCAACTGTATTCCATTTGTTCGCCATTATCCACATATACACGTTCTAAATGCAACATCGAGTTTAGCGTAATAGCATGACCCATACCGCTTTGCGGACTGTCTGGCGCCACAACTACTACATCTCCCAATTCTTTCATAACTTCAATTAAAGCTCGTATGCCAGGAGCTGTAATTCCGTCGTCGTTTGTTACTAAAATAAGCGGTCTTTTTGTCATTTGTTCTTTAAATTAACAGCGCTAAAATACATAAAATCCTACGGAAGGCATTAATTTTTCTTGTTTAACAAAAAATTAGTACCATTTGTCTTTCTTGGCATAGTTTTTTCTTTAAATTAGTAGAAAAATAGATACTTTTAGAATTTTAAATGCGTTTATTGTGAGTTAATGCAACAGTATGAAATTTGATAAAGGTTACGTAATTAATATGATAAGATTTATGAAAAGGAATTATAAGATATTGGTGCTTGTCGTGCTATTGGCATTTGCATCCTGCAGTTTTACAACCAAGACGTTTGACGAACCAGATAAAGATAAACTGCTCATTCAAGTCATTACCTATGTGTTGCAGCGTGGGCATTTTGATCCGAAAGAGATAAACGACGAATTCTCTATTGAGGTATTTGATGGGTTTTTGGATCAATTGGATCCTTTGAAACGATATTTCTATAAATCGGATATTGATGAATTTGAAAAATACAAATTAGAGCTTGATGATCAAATTAAGGCATACGACATTTCGTTTTTCAATTTAACATACAATAGACTTATCCAAAGAATTGGTGAGTCCAAGGCTATTTATAAGGAAGTTTTAGCCTCGCCTTTTGATTATTCTGTAGATGAGGAATTTAATTCGGACTATAAGAATAGTACTTATGTGAAGAATAAAAAACAGATGAAAGACCGTTGGAGACAGCAATTGAAGTTTTCGAACATGGTTAATTATGATGATTTAATGACAGCCCAAGAAAAGGCCAAAGAAGATAATACTTTGGTAGAGCCTAGCGAAATTAAGGATTTAGATGAAACTGACTCTACAGATGCTGATACAGAAAAACAAACTAAGGTAGAAAGAAAAACCTTGGCCCAAATAGAAAAAGAAGCGCGAGAGGAGACTTTAAAATCTATCGATTTATATTATTCAGATTATATAGATGATATTCAAAGAAAAGATTGGTTCGCCATGTATATCAATTCCATCGTTGAACAATTCGATCCGCACACTAATTATTTTGCACCAGAAGACAAGGCTAATTTCAATCAGCAAATGTCTGGAAAGCTTGAAGGAATAGGTGCTAGATTGCAAAAAAGGATGGACTATACTAAAATTGTTGAGCTAATTTCTGGAGGTCCCGCTTGGCGTGGAAACGAATTGGAAGTTGGGGATATTATCTTGAAAGTTCGTCAGGAAAAGGAACAGGAAGCTGTTAATATTGTGGGCATGCGTTTAGAAGATGCCATAAAATTAATAAAAGGCCCAAAAGGTACCACCGTTGTTTTAACTGTTAAAAAAGTAGATGGAACCACTAAAGATATTAGCATCACTAGAGATGTGGTGGAAATAGAGGAGACTTATGCAAAATCTGCTATAGTTAATAAAGATGATATGAATTTTGGAGTTATTAACCTACCGAAATTTTATGTGGATTTTGAAGATTATAAAAGTAGAAATGCTGCTTCCGATATTAAAAAGGAAATAGAACGATTAAAAGCAGAAGGCATGAAAGGTCTTGTTATAGATCTTAGAAACAATGGAGGAGGATCTCTTCCTGTAGTTGTTGAAATTGCTGGAATGTTTATAAAAGAAGGCCCAATAGTACAGGTTAGAGCTACGGGAGAACCAAAAGAAGTGTTGAAAGACAAAGATAAATCGATTGATTGGGATGGTCCGTTGGTTATTATGGTCAATGAATTATCGGCTTCTGCTTCAGAAATTCTGGCAGCTGCCATGCAAGATTACAAACGTGCCATTATTATAGGTAGCAAGCAAACCTATGGAAAAGGAACGGTACAGAATTTCTTGGACTTGAACAACATGGTTAGAAACAATAAAAATGGCGATTTAGGCGCCTTGAAATTAACCACACAAAAATTCTATAGAATCAATGGTGGTTCTACCCAACTTGAAGGTGTTAAAAGTGATGTGGTGGTTGTAGATAGATTTAGTTTTATTGATATAGGTGAAAAGGACCAAAAAAACCCATTGCCTTGGGATAAAATAGATTCTGTAGATTATACCGTTTGGGAAGGCTACTTTGATAATAGTGAAACCATTAGGAAAAGTAGTAAACGAATGGAGAATAACGAACAGTTAAAGCTTATTGGTGAAAATGCCAAATGGATAAAAACTAGAATGGACGAAAACATACATTCGTTAAATTATAATAAATATAGAGCACAATTAAAATTAAACGAAGAAGAGTCCAAGCGTTTTGATAAAATTTCGGAGTATCAAACAAGCTTAACCTTCGAGTCTTTGCCTTACGAAAAAGAACTCTTTAAAACGGATACAATTTTAAAGGAAAAAAGAGATCGTTGGCATAAAAGTTTAAGCCAGGATGTTTATGTGGAAGAAGCCATTCATGTGCTAGAAGACCTAAAGATGTCTTACGCCATAAAAAAACTAGCCTCTACGGTTAAAGAGTAATATTAAATGAGTAAAAATACCGGCTCATTAAGTCAATTGGCGCTCCAAAAATTCAAACAAAATTTTTGGGGCGTTTTTAGCTTTTGTTTTATTGTTTTTGTTGGGTTTATTTCTGTATTCGCTTATGTTTTTGCGCCAGACAATTCGCAGCACGCAAACCAAATGCACCTATCCATTCATTCCAAAAGACCTGGATTTAAAGTGCAGATGTTAACCTTGCCCTCGGACATAGAAAACAACCAATCTTTAATTGATAAGCTGTTTTTTGGAAAAATAAATACCGAAACCGAAATTCCTATTTCTAGTTATTCCATAGAAAAGGACCTTCTATTTTATACAGAATATGCTTCAGATGGTTTGGAAGGGGCAGAAAAAATCTTCGATTTAAAACCAGTTTCATTAAAAGCCAGAGAGTCTTTAATAAAAAAACAAACTTTCTTATTTGGAACAGATAAGTATGGTCGCGATTTACTAAGTAGAATCCTTGTGGGAGCTAGAATTTCTTTTTTCATTGGGTTTGTAGCTGTTTTTATTTCACTTGTTATTGGTGTTTTTATGGGAAGTGTTGCGGGTTATTTTGGAGGAAAAGTAGATGCTTTTATCATGTGGATTATTAATGTTACTTGGTCTATTCCTACCTTATTATTAGTTATTGCTATTACATTAGCTTTAGGAAAAGGCTTTTGGCAAGTATTTATTGCCGTAGGCCTCACTATGTGGGTAGAGGTGGCAAGAGTAGTTCGAGGCCAAATAATTAGTGTTAAGGAAATGCAATATGTTACAGCAGCAAGAGCTTTAGGGTTTAACGACTTTAGAATTATAACCAAGCATATTTTGCCAAATATTATGGCACCGGTAATTGTTATTTCAGCAGCTAATTTTGCAGCAGCTATTTTAATAGAAAGTGGTTTGAGTTTTTTAGGTATTGGAGCGCAACCTCCAATGGCAAGTTGGGGAGCTATGATAAAAGATCATTATAATTATATTATTTTGGGCAAGCCCTATCTGGCCTTAATCCCAGGTTTTTGTATTATGGGCTTAGTGATGGCCTTTATGCTAATTGGCAATGCTTTGAGGGATGCTTTGGATGTTAAGAGTGCCTAAAGTTAGGAGTGCCTAGAGTTTTAAAGTTAAAAGTGCTTATAAAATTGGAAGTGTAAATAAAGTATGGTTACAGTTTGATTATAAGCATTTTAAAAACAAGCTAGTTTAGCTCCATGTTCTTATTAAGCGTGTCAATATATTTTAAAATCTCGTCTTTCCCAATTTCTTTAGAAGAGGAAGTAATAAAATAATTTGGCATCTCTTCCCAAGTTTCTAACATAACATTTTTATAGTCGGCAACATGGTTGTCAATAGCTTTGGGCTTTAGCTTGTCGGCTTTTGTGAAAACAATGGAAAACGGAATGGCATACTCGCCTAACCATTCCATAAATTCTAGATCTATTGGTTGCGGTTCATGTCTTATATCTACCAAAACAAAGGCAGAAACCAATTGTTCGCGTACACTAAAATATTGGGTTATAAATTTTTGAAAAGTCTTTTTTGAACTTTTCGAAACTTTCGCATAACCATAGCCAGGTAAATCTACTAAATACCAGTTTTTATTAATTAAAAAATGATTAATAAGCTGTGTTTTACCAGGTCTTCCAGAGGTTTTTGCTAAGCTTTTTCTATGGGTAAGCATGTTG
>NZ_DATGNO010000110.1:0-24192 GCF_035306705.1 Xanthomarina sp. | reverse complement strand
AAGTATATGTATTTGAAGAATTGAATGATGGGATTCATCATTTTAAAGCGCTGATATTTTGAGATACGTTCTGTCATTTTATAAATTTTTAATTTGAATATTTTTCTACTCACTACCTACTACCAACTCTACCATCTGCCTACTACTCTGGAAGCAACCACCAAAATGGTTTCATTTTAGCTTTGTAAATAAATGCGTAATGCAATGTTAGTTTTAGCCAGTGTCCCGCTAAGCCTATTTCCCCAAAGGTTTTACCAAGTTGTCTGCCTTGGGTTCTTGGATATTTATTATAATCGGGAACAATTGGAAACGTAGTGATGCTTACGCCACTTCCAGAAGTAAGTCCGAAGCCAGCCGAAGCGATACACGCAGCGCCCATATTTCCCATCGACCCTTTATGGTTCAAGGACTCCTTGCCTGTTTTAATGCTATCTATAATATTATCTGCTACAATTTTAGCCGTAATTCCCGAGGGCATTCCTGTTCTTGGAGGTGCCGGTGTAATATCTGTTCCGTTTTTACTTGTTCTAGGTTTGGATATAGAATGAGGTGGAGCAAAAGCAATTCCTGGTGCAAAAATATTTTTATATGAAGGATTCTGATAGGTTTCCGGCCAATCTTGAACCGACCATTCTTCGTAAGGTTTTGGTGTATAATCTGCATCGACTATCATAAAGCCCTTAAAGAGTTTATCTGTAATATCCTGATCGTTTTTATCGAAAGCTTTAAAGCCGTGCCCTGAAAACGCTGGAATTAACATGGCAAAATCGTAAGTCTCAGTTTTATATTCGCCTTCTAAGTTTTCGTAGTGAGCGATGCCGTCTTCAATTTTATTTACTGCAGAACCAAGGATCCATTTAATGCCTCTATCTTCAAAAACCATTTCTATCATTTCATGGGATTTCATGGTCATGCTTCCATAACTTAAAAGCATGCCATCCATACCAAAATCGCCAAGTTTATACTCGTTGGAAATCCAAGTAATCTCCACCATATCACGTACTTTATGTTTACGTAATTCATGTTCTACATTTAAAATGTATTCGAAAGCGGCGCCTTGGCAAGTAGATTTTGCATGCCCAGTTCCAATAAGGATTTTGGCCTTTTTACCTTGCTTCATTTCTTGAATAAGTGCTTCTAGATTTTCCCAAGCATGTTCTGCATGTGTGTAAGTACAAACTGAGAATGCTTTATTTTGACCCGGAATTAATCCTTCAGTAGCCTCAAAATTAAGCTTCGGACCTGTTCCGTTTATCAAATAATCGTAAGTTACTTTTTCTTGCTGACCTTTTTTATCTCCAACAACGTACTCTACTAGAACGTAAGGTTTGTTTTCAGTTTGATCACCTTCCGGATGAAAGGTGATAGCTTTTGCCTGCTTGAAGTCAATATTTTTCTTTTTATATAAAGGTTCTAAAGGAAAGAGAATCTGTTTTGATTTCATTCTCCCAATTCCCACCCAAATATTAGAAGGAATCCATTGATAATTGCTATTTGGTGAAACCACCACAACTTCATGCTCTTTAGAGAGTTTTCTACGTAAATGAGATGCAGCAACGTGACCTGAGATACCAGCACCTAAAACAACAATTTTAGCCATTTCTTTATATTTTATTATCGTGAAGTTAGCTTAAAAATTAATCTTAGCACATGATATCCATCATACGGATTATTAGACAACTAAAACACTTTATGATATGGTAAAGGTGGCTTTTTAAAATAAACTGCACAGCAACTTATGTTACATAAGAATTAATTAGGCATAAATTACTTGGTATTATTTAATTTTTGGACGGCCCATTTAATAAAACAAAGTCCTAAAACTCCGCCGAGAAAAGACACTATAAGATTAACTGTAAATAATAGGTCATTTACCTGACCTGTTATCATGATGGTTCTTGGATCAAAACCAAGTCTTCCAAAGGATTTAATAAAAAATATACTTCCAAAAATTCCAGTAATGGTGTTTCCCGTAAAACCCAAACAAGATTTTTTATACAATAAAGCCATCAGGTTTGCTCCTAGGATTCCACTAAAAATGCTGATCATGGAAATTAAGGTATCTGTCATGTTTAGTCTGTAATTTGTTGTTATCCGTTAATGATCGCCATATCCCACATGGTCCATTTTTCCTTTAAAAACTTTATACTGGATAACCATATAAACGGCAACGAGCACAATAGCAATTACAAACCAATAGACACCAACGGACAACCCGTATGCGTCTGCTGCAACATTATAAATAGTTAAATCTGGATTAATAGCATTTGTTGATGGTAAAACTTTTGGGAAAATGGATGCGACAGTACTTGTTAATCCTCCAAATAAAAATAAAGATGAAAACAAAAATCCCAAACCATGTTTTACAAAGGTTTTTACTTTAAACAATCCAAAAAGCCCTATAAATGTGATGAGTGGAAAAATCCACATCCAAGGGTTTTTCATAAAATTATGGAAGGGTTTTGGTTCAATAACATGCCATACCAATAGAGAGATGATAACGAGCGCTAGAAGTACAAAATTAAGATTAAAAACCACTCTTTTTAATTTTGGATTTAAGTCTGAATTGGTTTTAAAAATAATCCAATTGGCTCCATGAATGGTTAATGCTACCACTCCAATAATCCCTAATAACAAGGTAAACCAATCGATAACGCCAAGTAATTCTGCTTGTGGACTGAAAGTTGGATTCCAAAGAGGCAAAAAGAAATAATGTGCTTCGTGAGTGGAAACCCCATTGACGACATTCCCTAAATTGACACCTCTAACCACGTTTCCTAAAGCCACTCCAAAAAATAAGGCTAAAAGCAAACTGGAAATCCCAAAGGCTTTATCCCAGATCGCTTCCCACATCCTATTTTTTATTTGTCCACGTAATTCCAAACCAATGGCCCGGAAAATAAGCAACCATAAAATCATGATTAGTGGTAAGTAAAACCCACTAAAAGAGGAGGCATACAAAGTTGGAAAAGCAAAAAACAAAACGCCTCCAACGGCAATTAACCAAACTTCATTGGCATCCCAAAATGGACCAATGGCATTTGTGACGGCTTTTTTGTCCTTTTCTGTTTTTGCAAAAAATAGATGAATAATTCCTGCTCCAAAATCATAACCATCTAAGATGACATAAATGGTTAGCATGGTCATTAAAACGAGATACCAAAATAATTCCATAGTTAGTTTATTTTTGAAGTTTCAGGTCCTTTCTTGATAATTTTTCCAGCAAGCATGACAAACAATAATCCCAACAACGCATAAAGCCCAATAAAGCCTAACAAAGTAAACAAGGTGTTTCCAGATGAAACGGTAGGCGAAATACCATCAGCCGTTCGTAATAAATCGTACACCAACCAGGGTTGTCTGCCAAGCTCTGCCGTGTACCAGCCAGCTGTGTTGGCTATATATGGAAATGGTAGCATAAACATAAGCGACCATAAAATCCATTTTGTTTTATAAAGTTTTTTACGGTAAAGCTGAATGCCTGCCATGAGCAAAAGCCCGATAAAAATGGTTCCCAAACCCACCATAATATGATAGGCATAATACAAGCCTGGAATATTTGTTGGATATACACTTTCATCAAATTCATTCAAGCCTTTTATCTCTGCATCCCAACGTTGGTAAGTTAAAAAACTAAGCACATTTGGAACGGCTATTTTGTTGTCTAGTTTTTTATTTTCCACATCGGGCTGACCGATTAAAATAATTTCGGCACCACCTTCTTCAGTTTCAAAAACCCCTTCCATAGCCGCAAATGTTACAGGCTGACGTTCTGCTACATTTTTAGCCATCCAATCTCCTGTTGGAAAAGCTAATAATATACTTGAAATCAAACCGAAAATAACGCCTGTTTTTACAAAGAGTTTTCCAAAACCGCTATGTGTATCATTCAACAGATAAAAAGCACCAACACCAGCAACCACAAAAGCGGATGTTACTACAGACCCCATTTGATTGTGTAAAAACGCGGGCATTAACCAAGGATTGGAAAATAAGGCTCCGAAGTTAGTGAGCACAAATCTTCCGTTTTCCAAGATCTCATAACCTACCGGATACTGCATCCATGAATGCGTGGCTATTATTAAATACCCACTGGCCCAGGAGCCCAAAAAGACTAAAAACCCGGTTAAGAAATGGAGTTTCTGTCCCATTAGTTTTTCACCAAACAAAAAGAGACCTAAGAAGGAAGATTCAAGAAAAAAGGAAAACATCCCTTCCATGGCAAGCGTTTGACCAATAATCCCTCCAGTTAATTCCGAAAACTTGGCCCAATTGGTACCAAATTGAAATTCCATGGGAATTCCCGTGACCACTCCCATAGCAAAATTTAAGGCGAATATTTTCATCCAGAATTTTGCCGCATCGTTATATGTATCAATTTTAGTTCTTAGAAATTTCCATTTAAAATAGACAATCATTAAAGACAATCCCATAGTTAGCTGTGGAAATAGGTAGTGGAATGTGATAGTAAATGCAAACTGCATTCTATCGTAGAATAACATGTCTTCCATCTTTTGGTTTTAGTATTTCAAAAGTATAAGTTACAATTAATTTTATTTGTATCAAGTATTACATAGCACTCAAAAACAAAACAGTTTAATTATTCTGCCAGACATCAAGTTTATTATCGAAGCGTTTAACTGTTTCCGTGTTGCACTTTAAAAAACAATTCCTTTCCTTGTCTGCTCTCAATGGAGTTATAACAACTTTCCATGATGTCAATTTTAAAATGAGGCTTAAAATAGCTCAGATATTCTTCTTTGGAACCTCCAAAAGGGGGATGGTCGTCATTCAATCTGGCATCAAAAAGTAGTCCAACAAGCTTTCCTTTTTCTCCAAGTAAATCGGTCATTTTTAACACATATTTTGCTCTTAGAGTCGGATGTATTGCACAAAAAAAGGTTTGTTCTAAAATTAAGTCAAAGGTTTGGTCTAAATCAAAAAAATTCCCGTGAATGAGTTGTTCTGAAGGAAAATTGGATATTCTATTTTGTAAGTTTTGCAGAGGGATTTCCGATAAGTCTATGACATAAACATTTTTAAACCCTTGTTCAAACAAATAGGCTGCTTCATACGAATTTCCACCTCCAGGAATCAATATGTTTACATCCGTATCGGTTAATTGATCTATATACGCTTTTAGAGGCGGAGAGACCTGCCCTAAATCCCAACCTGTCTCGTTTGTTTTGTATCTATTCTCCCAAAAGGTCTCGTTTAAAAGCATGGCTCATTTTTTTAAGTATTTCAATAGCAAAAGGTATTACAATTTCTTTTTATATCCAATGTCACATAAAAAAGTACTTTAAATTAAAGCATTTCGCTTTTATAGTTGCCTAGAAATAGTTTAGTTTGCAGCAAACCAAATAGGAGACTTTTACATTAAAATGGATTCATTAACTCAAATTATTTTAGGCGCTGCAGTTGGAGAAGCAGTTCTCGGTAAAAAAGTTGGCAACAAGGCCATGCTTTATGGCGCTATAGCCGGAACCATTCCCGATTTGGATATTTTGTCGTCTTATTTTACAGATACGGTTACAGCCATGGAAATCCATAGAGGCTTTACGCATTCCATCATATTTTCTGTGGTATTTGCACCCATTTTTGGTTGGCTGGTTTCTAGATATGAAACTTATAAAGACGTTAAGGGTTGGTCCTGGTTGTTTTTCTGGGGATTTATAACACACCCCATTTTAGATGCGCATACCACTTGGGGAACACATTTGTTTTGGCCCTTGGATTACCCAATTGCTTTTAAAACCATTTTCGTAATAGACCCGTTGTACACACTACCTTTTTTGGTGTTTTTACTATTGGCAGCTTTTCAAAAACGCGACGCGCCTAAAAGACGGTTTTACAATAATATGGGCTTAATAATTAGTAGCAGCTATCTTTTGTTAAGCTTTGGTTTAAAAGCAATGGCTTCTAGTCAATTTAAAAAGGAGTTAAAAGAACAGCAAATTGAATACACACTATTTGAAACAAAACCAGCGCCGTTTAACACCATATTATGGGCTGCAAATGTGGATACCAAAGACCATTACCTAATTGGATATTACTCCTTTTTCGATAAAAACCCCATTCGTTTTGACGCCTATCCAAAAAATCAGGAGCTTTTAGGCGATTTAATTCATAACGAAAACGTCCAACGCATGATTCATATTTCTAAAGGTTGGTATAGCATAACAAAAAAGGAGGATCAGCTGTTTTATAACGATTTACGCTTTGGCTTATTAAGCCTACAACCTCATGCCCAAAATTTCGCCTTTCAATATGAAATAAAAACTGATGCTTTAGGAGAAGTTACTTTTACAGAAACCGTTAAAGACAGAGACGACGCCAAACAGCTTTTAAAGGATTTGTGGGAACGCATGAAAGGAAATTAGCATTAGGACATGAATTCTATTTCAGCCTTAATTCCTTCCTTATAACGAATAGGTAATTGTTAATATCACTCCTTCATTGGGCTTAGAGAACAAATCAAAATTAGCGCCTATTAAATCTGCGCGACTTTTCATATTAATAAGTCCGGAGCCTTTTTTTGCGCCTTCCACATCAAAGCCTTTCCCATCGTCTGAGGCCACAATAAGCAATTGGGTATCGGAATAATCCAACACGACTTTTAGATTATGTGCTTCGGAATATTTTACCGAATTAGAAAAGAATTCTTGCATGATTCTAAATAGAATAATCTCGTGTTTTTTATTGGTTAAGGGCACTTTTGTTCCCTTTATTTGCAATTTGGCCGAAGCAAATTTCATACGTTTTAATCGATCCAATTCATTGGTAATGGATTTTTCAAAACCAATATTTAAAATCACATCGTTGTTTAAAGATTTTGACAGGGATCGCACTTCTTTTAAACTTTCTTTAATAGTACTTGTAGTTAAATCCAAAGTCCCTTTCATATCCTCGGGTATTTTTGCTGCTAACATGTTTAGCTGCATACTGGCATAGGCCAATAACTGCCCCACATTATCATGCAGTTCCCATCCAATATATTTTAGGGTTTGCTCCTGGATTTCGGTTTGTGTTCTTGCCAGCTCTTCGTCGAAAACTTGCTGCTGTATTATTTTATCTAATAAAAGTTTGTTTTTTCGCTTTTGAAAAACAATAAAGAAAATAACAACTAAGCTTGTTACTATTAACAGAACCCCAATCATATAAATTAGCAAATAACGTTCTGCAGAAGTGGAAACTATGGGTTGTATTTGTAAAAAGGTATTAATTAAGTAAGTCATTCTTCGGTTTTAAGACTATGAGGGTTATTGCAAAAGCTAAATACATAAATATATTGGCATAGACCATAATTATCCATTTTAATTCGGCTTGAACTGGGTCTGTATCTGCTTCCCCGCAAACAAAATGAACCAGAGGAATAGTTACTAACAACCAAATTATTAAAATAATACTAATATAGAAATGGACATCCTTATAAAATTCCAAAACTTTTGGGCTTTGTAACAATTCATATAAATAAAAGGCCGCTCCTATCATAATAAGAGACATGTTACCTATTCTAATAATTTTGAATGTACCTCCAAAAAATCGCTCCAAATTAACGACGATACTAGCTATCGAAATAATTAAAAATAAAATAACGGCATATTTTAGAATTTTCTTTAAAAACCTACTGTTGATTATTTTTTTAAAATACCAGGTAAGGAAAATGGCAGATCCTATATACCAGGTTAAAGTAACCCACCAAAAGTTGAATCTAAAAACGGTATTTTCTATTAAATGATAGAATCCTAATTGATATAAGATCGAGGAATAAGATCCAATGACTTGAGTAATAAATACATAAAACAAAAAGTAAATAATATATTTAACAGGTGTTTCTTTATACGTTTTAAATACGATAAGACCTGAGAATGCTGCTATAAACACAACAGCTAGATTAACAAAAGCATAATTATAAAGTAAAAAATCTTTCATCTCTTAAAATCTTTTATTTAAATAATTAATTTTCAATTTAACATATTATTTTGAAATACTTAGCAAGACATGGTTTAATTCCAATAAATATAAGTTATTTCTCTGGTTCTGGCTCACACCAAACAAGAGCGAAAGCAAAAGCGGAATACATGAGAATATTAGCTGTTAACATAACGGTCCATTTTATCGTTATAAAACCCCAATCTGCCTGATTAAAATAAGGTTCAAAAAAAGCTAAAGGCAAGGTAACAAGCCACCAAATTAATATAATACATGCAATATAAAAATAAATGGAACTAGAGGCGTTTAATAGTTTATCTGAAATTAGCAAATCGAAAAAATAGAAAATGGAACTTAGAATTATAAGTGAAACATTTAAAACACGTAAATGACTTATAACAGAATGAAACAAGCTTTTATGGTCCAAAATTACAGTTAATAACAAAACCAATATATAGAGATAGCTACCATACTTTATGATCCTTCTTAAAGAAACAGACACGTATTGCTTACTCAATAACCACGAATAAAATATAGTCGATGCAGACGTCCAAAAAAGAGTAAACCACCAATAATTACGCTCTATTAGCGTCCCCTCTATAAAATGAAACAAACCGAAATTTTTTAAATAAGTAGGATAGTTACCTATAGTTTCTACAAATACAATCCAGCCCAAAAACCAAATAAAATATGCTATACGGGTGTGTTTATATTTTTTATAGACGATGATACCTACAACTAGAGCTAAAATCTCAAAACTCTTTGTTAGTAGCGTATAATATTCAAATAAAAACTCTCTCACATAGTGTGTATTGTAGGTTATCTAATGACATCTATTTATCTCTAAGAACTATTTAAACTCATGTGCATATTAAAAATTGGTTACTGAAATTTAATGCGTTAATTTCTTTTGGGCATGGATAAAAAGCCTCAAATCATGTAGTATAAAGTTAAAAATGAGTCGCTTTTAGTCCCCCAAAAATAATTCGATTTTAAATAAAAATTTACATACAACTCATTCGCTTTCAGGTTTGCAAAAAATTAAAGCAAAAGCAAAACCTAAATACATAAAGATATTTGCTGATAAATATATTTGCCATCTTAAAAAAATAAAATTCCAATCTGCTTCTGATACATAGTTTTCAAAGAACACTACTGGACCAGTAATAAGCCACCAAATTAGAAGAATAGCACTAATATAAAAGTTTACAGATTTAAAAAATGTTAAACTTTCATTGCTCATAAGAGATTCAATGAAAAATAAAACAATATAAAAAATTATTACTAAGGTCCCCATTATTGTAATAAATGGAAATAATGCAACAAAAAATTCATTCCAATTAATGATGATACATAAAATGGAACTTATTAAAAAAAATGTTGAAACATATTTAACTAATAACTTATTATTTTTCTTATTTAAAATTTTATAATAAAAAAATGAATAAAACATAATGCTCCCAATGTCCCAAAATAATGTATAAACCCAAAGGTTTTGTTTAAAAACAGTTTTATCTATTATAACCTTTAAAGGATCTAAAAATTCAACTTTCAAAAACAAAGTAGGGTAATAAGCAAATAGTTCAAGAACCACAACATAGCCAAGAAAAAAAATAAAATACTTGGTAGAAGTATTTTTGTATTTTTTAAATAAAACAAATCCTATGATTGCAGAAAACAAAATAACACCTTTAGTAATAAAACTATAATAAGCAATTAAAAAATCGTTCATTCAATAATCTTTATTGAGGGTAGTTAGCTAGTGGTGGCATTCCAGGCTCACCTTTATTCAACCCACTTCCTCCAGGAATATCCCCTCCTGGCGCTGCCATATTAAAGAAAGCACTACTACCTCTAGAAAGGTTTTTATGGCCAGTTGGCACTATAAACATGGTCGTATAACCAACTTCTTTTTCTGTTGGATAGGCGCCTAAATACACACGTACCCCATCCATGGTGTAACCCAACTCCTTAGATTCGTTTTCTGCATATTTTAAATAATTTTGCATGTCTTCTAAAGACCACCATGCCGAGCGGTTGTCTGGTCTTTTTACTATAGATTCGCTAATTAAAGCATGCCTGTCGTTGAATGCGCCATCTAAGGCTTTGGCTTCATCTGGTGTTATAAGACCTTTGGGCGCTGCAATTTGAGCCATAAAACTTTTTGCCGAAGCATCTGGGGCTTGAATTTGTGATTCCCCGGAATTTGGAACCAGAAAATAGGTGGCAAAGCCACCAATAAGAATGCCTAAAATTAATAGACTAAATTTTTTCATAATTAATAGTAATTGGTTAATAGCCCTTAAATATATTAAAAAGATTGAAATTTCTTCCAAGTAATCGCTATTAAAGTAATCGAACCCAAAGTTTTATGTTTTCAGTATGTTTATAAATACCAACCTTCTTGGTTGATAACTGTCTTAAAACAAAGCTTCTATATAATTTTACCCCAACCAACCGTCTCTATCCAAGCTTCTATATTGAATAGCTTCGCTAATATGAGCTCCTTGTATGTTATCGCTTCCTTCCAAATCGGCAATGGTTCTGGATACTTTTAAAATCCGATCGTAAGCTCTAGCAGATAAGTTTAACCGCTCCATAGCTATTTTTAATAACTGCATAGAGGCCTCGTCCAACAAACAGTGTTTTCTTATTTGCTTGGTGTTCATTTGTGCGTTGTAATGTACGGTGTCCGATGCTTCAAAACGTTTGGTTTGAAGGACTCTTGCTGCTGTTACTCGCTTTCTAATATCTATGGAAGATTCTCCTTTTCTGGTATCCGACAGTTTTTCGAAGGGCACAGGCGTAACTTCTATATGTATATCTATCCGATCTAATAAAGGCCCTGAAATCTTGCTTAAATAACGTTGCATTTCGGCCGGAGACGAGGTTACTGGGGAATCTGGATCGTTAAAATAGCCACTCGGACTCGGATTCATACTGGCAACCAACATAAAAGACGAAGGATAGGTCACCGTAAACTTGGCTCTGGAAATGGTGACTTCCCGATCTTCTAAAGGCTGACGCATCACTTCCAAAACGTCTCGTTTAAACTCTGGTAATTCGTCCAAAAACAAAACGCCGTTATGCGATAAGGAAATCTCGCCTGGTTGCGGATAGCTTCCGCCGCCAACTAACGCCACATTCGAAATAGTGTGATGTGGACTTCTAAAAGGACGCTGTGCCATAAGTCCTGTGTTTTCTTTCACTCTGCCAACCACCGAATGTATTTTGGTGGTCTCCAAAGCTTCGTGCAAAGTCATAGGTGGCAAAATACTTGGCAAACGCTTGGCCAACATGGTTTTACCTGCGCCTGGCGGACCTATTAAAATAATGTTGTGTCCGCCTGCTGCCGCAATTTCCATACAGCGTTTTATGGATTCTTGGCCTTTAACATCGGAAAAATCAAATTCTGGAAAATTGAGGTTTTTATTAAATTCTTCCTCAACGTCAATGATGGTTTGCTCTAGGCTTTCGCCTTTATCGAAATAATTAATCACTTGGGCTATATTTTCAACACCATATACATTTAAACCTGAAACAATTCCAGCTTCTTTGGCATTTTGCAAAGGCAATATAAACCCCTTAAACCCTTCTTCCTTAGCTTTTATGGCTATGGGCAAAGCACCTTTTATAGGCTGTAAAGAACCATCGAGGGACAGTTCGCCCATAATTAAATAATCCTCTAAATCTTCGGCTTGAATTTGATTGGTGGCTGCCAGAATCCCAATAGCCAAGGTAAGATCGTAGGAAGAGCCTTCTTTGCGCAAATCGGCTGGCGACATATTAATAATAATCTTCTTGCCCGGAATTTTAAAACCATTGTTTTGCAAAGCAGCAGCTATCCGGTAATTACTTTCCTTAATGGCATTATCCGGCAAGCCCACAAGATGATATCCAATACCTATGTCCACATTTACCTCAACAACAATAGTTGTTGCTTCCACCCCAAAAACGGCACTTCCAAAGACTTTTTTAAGCATAATCAATTGGTTTCCATAAATGTAAGAAAAAACTTTTAGTAAAATATACCTAAACCCTTGAAAAGCGGTATAAAGAATTCTAAAACAAATTATTTAAACAATACTTTAGATTGGTATATTTGTAAATGAAGCTATTTAGCATCCAAGATTTAATTATAAAATGCCAATGATGTTTCTTCTAAACACATACAAATTCCTATTTAAAAATTGAATACATTATGAACAACCCTTCCTTTATAAAAAATTTAACCCTGCCAGTTGTTGCCGCACCCATGTTTTTAATTTCTGGTCCACAATTGGTCATTGAATGTTGTAAAAACGGCATTGTTGGAACCTTTCCGGCGCTAAACCAAAGAACAAGCGAAGGTTTTGAAGCATGGCTGATTGAAATAAAAACGGCACTTTCAGAATTTGAAAAAGAAACAGGAAAAAAGGCGGCGCCATTTGGGGTCAATCTCATTGTTCACAATACAAATCCACGTTTAGAAGCCGATTTAAAATTATGCGTAAAACATCAGGTTCCTTTAATTATCACATCTTTAGGTGCTGTTCCAGAATTGGTTAAAGCGGTTCATTCGTATGGTGGCTTGGTATTTCACGACATTATAAAAAAACGCCATGCCGAAAAAGCGGCTGAGGCTGGAGTCGATGGATTAATTCTGGTATCTGCTGGAGCGGGTGGTCATGCAGGTACCATAAACCCAATGCCATTGGTAGCTGAAATTAAAAGCTTTTTCAAGAAAACCATCTTACTTGCTGGCTGTATAAGTACAGGACGCGATGTGGCTTCTGCATTGCAAATGGGCGCCGATTTAGCCTATATGGGAACCCGTTTTATCAACACAGAAGAAAGCAAAGCACCAAAAGCATACAGAGACATGATTATGGAAGCTGGAACAGACGATATTATTTATACAGCAGCTATTTCTGGGGTTGCAGCCAATTTTTTAGGGCCAAGTCTAAAAGCCATGGGAATTACCGAAGACATGTTGAAAAGAGAAAAGAAAGTGGATTTTGGTGAAGAACTAACCGTCCACAAAGACGATGCAAAAGCCTGGTCCACCATTTGGTCGGCTGGACAAGGAGTGACGAACATTCATAATGTGCCTAAAGTTTCGGAATTGGTTTCTGAACTTAAAAAAGACTTTAAAACAGCCATCGAAAAACAACTTAAATATTTGGAGGTTTATAAGTAAGATCTTAATTCCACTTCTTTGGTTTATCCCGGATGGTTTTTTGGTTATTACAGACAGGTTTGCGAGAATTAAATCTTACGTACCCAAAACCATCAAAATTCATACAAATACCTTTTTTGGTTATTACACAGAGATTCGCAGAGTTTTCACAAAGTCTCAAAGAGAGGCAAGTCACAATTAACCTAAAACACTGATTTTCAATAATAAATTCAATAAACATGAAGAGTTTTAATTAAAACATTCCTATATTAGTTATAAATTCATTACGCCCTCGCCTGCTGATAGGAAGGTTTGCGGCCTTGCGAGAATTAAATCTTACATGACCCAAAACCAACAAAAACCACCATTTAAAATCAAAAAAACTGCAGGTTATCCCCTATTTTCACTTCCTTTAAACCCATATACACAGGGGCTTCCTTGGGGGTTCACCCGTAGCTACTTCGGGTTAAAGTCGGGTTAAAGGCATATAAACCGTGGGTCAAAGGCGTGTCAACCTCATGATTAAGCCATATCAAACTTGGGGTAACAAAATGTCATTTAAATAAAATCTAAACGGGTATGATGGCCTCACAAAACCTTACTAGAAAAAGAGACAAAGGTTACATACATTCTCCGTGAATCTCTGTGCAACTCTATGAATCTTCGTGTAACAGCTCATCCACAAACTTCAAGGCCCGTTTTTCATTATAATAAAAACCACCTCGTTGATAAAAGCCCACATGACCTCCATGTTTAGGCATTTCCAAAAAGAGATTAGGATTGTTTTTGGCTGCTTTTATTGGATAACATTCTGAAGATAAAAACGAATCGTTTAAGGCATTAATCAGCAAGGTTGGTATCTGGATGTTTGGAAGAAACTGCAAACTACTACTCTGCTCATAATAGTCGGAGGCATCCAAAAACCCATGAGCTTTGGACGTGTACAGATTATCAAAGTCGTAAAGCGTTTTAATAGCGCTAATGTCCGAGTCTTTTAATTCGTCATGATGCTGTTGTGCTTTCAAAAGCAGTTTTACCTTTAAATGCTGTTTAAACTTATCATGGAAAGCCCTGTTCTTAAGCGTATGCAATTCCTTAGCAGACCCCGCCAAATAACAAGGTACCGAAACTGCAATTCCTGCTTTAATCTGCTCTGGAATATGCGTGGTTTCACCTAAATATTTTAAAGCAACATTCCCTCCCAAACTAAAACCCTTAATATAAATTTCAGAATACGCGGTTGTCTGTAAAACATGCTGAATCACCTGCTTTAAATCTTCCGTTTCACCAGAATGATACGAACGATATGCCAAGTTATCTTCCCCACTACACCCACGAAAATTCACGGAAACAGCATCCACCTGATGCTGATTAAATAATTTTGCAGTTCCTGTCATATAATGGCGTTGGGCATTCCCTTCCAAACCATGTAAAATAATGATAAGTTTTTCTGTTTTTCCTTCAGAATAACTCCAATCCAAATCCAGAAAATCCCCATCAAACAACGTGATGCGTTCTCTTTTCTGGTTAAGACCATGTACTTTACGTATTAAACCGGAGTAAACAGTGGCAACAAATCCATTTCTGAAAAAATAGGGTGCTTTGTATGTGGATTCTATGATGGGCATTTTTATATATTAGAAATTTGGTTAGTACATGCGTTATGATGCCGAGATACAAACTTAAAAAGTAACAACTTTGCGTCTTAGCGACGCTGCGAGAAAAGAAAAGCTAATTCACATCCAATGACGTAAACTCAAACACATGCCCATCAAACAACCCCTTATCACTCAACTTCAACGATGGAATGACCAATAAAGCCATAAAACTCAAAGTCATATAAGGTGCATGAAGCGTGCTTCCTAATTGTTTCGCCATCTTATCCAATTGGGCATATTGCGCGCCAATGGTTTTAGCATCCTGATCGCTCATAATACCTGCCACAGGTAGCGCTACAACTTTTTCTTCAGAATCAGAAACAGCACAAATACCTCCTTTGTTTTCAATAATTAGATTAACAGCTTTACAAATAGCCTCATCACTCACACCTACCGCAATAATGTTGTGGGAATCGTGACCAACCGAACTGGCAATCGCGCCTTCCTTTAATCCGAAATTCTTTATAAAGGCGATGGCTGGTTTCTGATTCTGGTATCTGTTTACAACCGTCATTTTTAAAATGTCTTTATCCACATTTGAAACCAGATTTCCATCTTGTAACAAACTGTCTTCAATGAGTTCGTTAGTTACTAATTGCCCTTCCAAGGCTTCAATTACTCGGATTTCTTTGGCTGAAGATTCAAATCTAAAATCGGATAGGTTTTTTTTATCTGTGTGAAAATTGTTTAGAATTTTAAACGGAATAGACTTAATGAATGAAACTCCTTTATCAAAAACCAGTTCCCCATGAATATAGGTTTGAAGGGTTTTAAACTCCTTTAAGTCTTCTACAACAATGCAATCGGCAAAATCTCCTACTTTCAATAAGCCAACATCCAAATTATAATGTGTTACAGGATTGATGCAAGCCGCTTGTAACACCTTAAAAACGTCCATGCCTTTTGCTATTGCTCTAGCACACAAATTATTGATATGATGCAGTAATAAATCGTCTGGATGTTTATCGTCACTACAAAACATGATGTTTTCAAAATGCTCAGGAAGCAAATCGATAAGTGCTTCAAAGTTTTTGGCAGCAGATCCTTCACGAATTAAGACTTTCATACCTTTTTGAAGCTTTTCCAGACCTTCTTCAAAAGTAAAACACTCATGATCGGTACTAATTCCAGCTTGAATGTATTTACTAAGATCATTACCTCGTAACCCTGGCGCATGTCCATCTACGGGTTTGTTATAATGTTTTGCCCAAGCTATTTTTTTCAAAACCTCAGCATCATCAAATAAAACACCAGGATAATTCATCATTTCGGCTAAATACTTGATGTCCGGATTCGCCATTAAAGATTTAATACCTTCCGAATCAATTACAGCTCCCGCCGATTCAAAACTAGTTGCAGGCACGCAAGAAGGCGCTCCAAAATTAAATTTAAAAGGGGTTTTCTTTCCGTTGGAAATCATAAATTCCACCCCTTCAACACCAAGGACATTGGCAATTTCGTGCGGATCGGAGACGGTTGCAACGGTTCCATGTGTTACAGCAATTCTGGCAAATTCACTTGGAACCAACATGGAACTTTCTATATGGATATGTGCATCTACAAACCCTGGAAGAATATATTGGTTATTGTTGTGTTGTTTTTCTTCGATGCTAAAAATCTTCCCATCTTTAATAGTGACTTCACCTTTAAAAATACGTTTGTTTAAAACATCCACTATTTGGCCTTGAAGAATCATTCCTGTTTTGGTTTTTAATATTTTCTAAATATAGAAAAGAAGCTGTTTAATAAAAAGTCTGCTTTAAGTTTAGCAAAAAAAAGACCGTCCTTTCAGACAGTCTTTTATACTATAAATCTATTTAATAACTAGGCGTTTTGGTTAACAACCAATCTAAAGCCTTCGCCATGGATGTTTAAAATTTCAACGTTTTCGTCTAATTTCAAATACTTTCTCAATTTCGCAATATACACATCCATACTTCTTGAGGTGAAGTAGTTATCGTCTCTCCAAATTTTGGTTAAGGCCAATTCTCTTGGCATTAAGTCGTTTTCGTGCAGGGCTAACATACGTAGCAATTCGTTTTCTTTAGGAGATAATTTAACCTGTTCTCCACCATCGAATATTAAAAAACGCAGTTTAGAATTCAGGTCGAACTTTCCTATTTTAAATTCAAATTGTTTGCTGTCTGCCACGGTTTCTGTTGCTTTTCGTTGCATAATAGCTTTAATTTTCATTAATAAAACTTCACTATCAAACGGTTTGTTTAAATAATCGTCTGCCCCAACCTTGTAGCCTTTTAAAACGTCTTCCTTCATGGCTTTAGCCGTAAGGAACACAATTGGCACATCGGTATTTTTCTCTCTGATCTCTTTAGCCAATGTAAATCCATCTTTATATGGCATCATAACATCTAAAATACACAGATCGAAATCGTCCTTCTTGAACTTTTCAAAGCCTTCCATTCCGTTTTTGGCATGGGTTACTTCATAATCGTTCATGGTTAAATAATCTTTAAGGATGGTTCCAAAATTTGGATCATCTTCTACTAATAATATTTTTTTTTGTTGTTCATTCATAGCTTTTACGATATTAATGGAAGTTTAATAATAAACAAACTTCCTTTGTCCTTTTCACTTTCAACTGATATATGACCTTGATGGTCTTCTACAATTCGTTTAACGTAGGCTAAACCTAATCCATGACCTTTAACGTCATGCCTATCCCCCGTGTGCTCTCTATAAAATTTCTCAAAAACACGTTTCTGTGCAGCTTTACTCATGCCACTGCCCTGATCTTTTATTTTTAAAATGATGTTAGTTCCTACGTTTTCGGTAGAAACATGTATTATTGGCGCTCTAGACTCAGGCGTGTATTTTATGGCATTGTCCAGGACATTTACTATAACATTGGTAAAATGTGTTTCGTTTGCCAACACCATAGAGTTTGTTGCGGCTAAATTGACATCAATTGTACCCTTGGCATCCTCAACAATCAATTCCACATGAGATAAAGCGTCTTCTATTAAGTCGTGTAGCATCACACGTTCCTTACTAATATTTAATTCGTTTCTTTCAAGTTTAGATATTCTTAATACATTTTCCACTTGCGCATGCATACGTTTGTTTTCTTCTTTTATCATTCCGAGATAGCGAAGCACCTTTTCTTTATCATCAATAACCTTCGGGTTTCTAATAGCATCTAAAGCCAAATTTATAGTAGCAATAGGGGTTTTAAACTCGTGGGTCATATTATTTATAAAATCTGTTTTTATTTCAGATATTTTACGTTGTTTAAACAACTGCATCAAGGCACTTGAATAAGCAATAATGATGATGGAAGTAAAAATAATTGAAAGCAATGTCATTCTTATAATCGAAGACTGAACAAAGGTATTCCGTTTTGGAAAATTAACTAAGAGCCTATAATTACTTACATCATTTTTATTCTGAAAAATAGGAATACTAAAAGTGGATTCCGTTAACAATTCAAAATCATCCGATTGTATTTTAGTAGCCAAATCGTTACTGTAAATAGCGAACTGAAAATCGATATTGATATTATCTTCAGCCAACTTCGATTTAAAAAGATTGTTTATATCTTCTTTAGTAACGCGCTTATGGATTGGTACGCGATAAGATAAATCCTCGTATGCCGTGTCGTAAAATATTTCGACTCCTTTTGAGAGCTTTCCAAATTCGAACATCATAGCGTCTAAATTTAAATTGGCATTAGACTCTAAGGCATTGCTCTTTAAGATTTTTGTTTCTCTATCGCTGAGTACTTTTTTTATATTAATACTGTCTAAACCTATGTCAAAGATCGAAGAAGACAATTTATAATTCTCTTCTAAAATACTGTTTCTGTAAATTAACTTTTCGTTAGAGCCTCTTCCCTCTTCTTTTAGATACAGCTGTCTAAACGCCATAGTATCTGGCTTAACACCTTGGTCTAAAAGATCTTGAAATTTTAATACATATTCCTTAAACTCTGTATCCTCTATTTTCTTGGAAGTATAACTCAGTGCTTTTTTTACATTAAAAGTAAACTGATCTTCCTCGTTTTTAAGAGAATTGTTTATATAATATGCTTGAACGAAAATAATACCTACTAACGACAAACTCATTAATAGTATTAGTATGACGAATAACTTTTTGCTCATCGTTCAAAATTAACATTTTAACATTTACTTTAGTTAGCATTTAACCTTACATTAACAAAAATGTTAAAATTTAGACCTTATGCTATGAAGTTAACGATTTTATCGTGAGTAAGTTGCACTTGAAGTTGTGTTTCTTTTAAGTCTTTATTGACAATAACAAAATCCGATTTTTCGATTTTGGCTTCATCATTCCATTGATTGTTCATGATGGCTTGTATTTTTTCTTCGGTAGTATCGTCTCTTTTTAACAAACGCTCCATTCTTAACGGCAAAGGTGCCGTAACTGTAATAATATAATCGCAATTAACATAAGCGCCGTTTTCAAATAGAATAGCAGATTCCTTTAAAACATAAGGTGCTTGTTGCTTAGCGACCCAAGCTTTAAAATGTGCAGCCACTTCTGGGTGAACAATCGCATTCATTTTTTCCAGGTTTTCTGCATTATTAAATATTTTATCAGCCAGATAAGGTCTGTTTAAAGTCTTGTCTTTATAGGCGTTTTCTCCAAATAAAGCTATCAGTTGTTTCTTTATAATTTTGGAGGTATTCATAAGTAATTTAGCCTCGTCGTCTGCAATATACACGGGAATCCCCAAAGCATTAAATTGCTTGGCTACTGTTGTTTTTCCACTACCTATACCTCCTGTTAAGCCTACTATTTTCATTCTATGATAATAAATTCTATATGTTCGTGAGATAATTTAATATGTTTTATTTTCTCTGGTTTTTTAGCAATCTCTGGAATTAAAAAATCAGATCCATCCTCTAGTTTATTGTAATCGCAAACAATTTCAAAATCGCTTGCTTGAACCTTATTGTAATTAGACAAACTCGTGTAATAAGTTACATAAACTTTTTTAGGAAAATACTTAATTGTTAGATTTTCTGGAACATTTATAACAGAAACAGGAACTCTTAAATGCCCTTCGGTAAATTTATCCACATGTCCATGAATAGCCACCTTGGTATATGAAAAGTTCAGGTTTCCATTTTCATTTTTAGGCAATTTTAAATTCACTACTTTATTAATATCTGTTTTAATATCTTTTATTTGAATGGAATCTGTTTCAATAAAAGCAATTTCGGAAACCAAAATCTCAGGACCGATAATTTTTATCGAATCTGGAACTATTTTTATGGAGTCCAGTAAATCGAAGCCTTTATTAAAATGAAAATTTGCCAGTAGCTTAATGGGAACTTTTTTTACCGCATTTACATCGTATCTAAATTTTATGGTATCTGGGGTAATGCTGACAATTTCTTCATTTTTGGAGAACTGAAGGTTTAAATCTGAAAAACCTTGATGCTTGTTCCAAACATAGAACTCTTTTTTCCTAATAATATGTTGACTGAAATCTATATTTACCCGTGGTTTATTGAAATAGTATTTTAAAAGATTAAAGCCTTGGGAACGGATGGTAATATGAAGTTTTTGGGACGTATTATTCAATACCAAATGTTTTTCGGGCACATGTATTTTATTAATTTCAAAAGTGATGGTATTGGTATAGGTATTTGATAATTTTAGAACTAAAAGCACAACAAAAGACAGCAAAACAAACAAGAGAAATACATTGATTTTCTTATTTTTTACTGAAGCCAATATTTTGGTTTTGATATGTTTTAACATGGTGTTTTAAAGAATAAATCCGGAAATGTTTTTTCAGGGTTCCTTTTTAGAATATTTATTAAAATCGTCGCTTTTAAAAATCCTAAACCATAGCCAAGAAATTGTATGGCAATGGCAAAAAGAGACAATACAGCTATTTTTAGACGTTTGGTATTAAATAGGGCTAAAATAAAAGCCATTAAAAAATACACTCCAAACAAAAGCAATGGCACTTTTATACTAGTAAAAACCCATAAGATAATAGCTAGAACAAACCCTAAAACAAATCCTGTTGGAAACCAATAGGTTATTTTCCTCGTCTCAGGATGCCAACGGTTTAAAATAGGCCTTACCAAGCCAAATTTCTTAACTTGTTTATAAAATTTAGACCAAGAAATACGACGTTTGTGATACACATAAGCCTCTGGAATTAATTTGGTTTTATACCCTAGATTCCATAATCTAATAGACAAATCTGGATCTTCGCCTGGGTGGATTTCCCCAAATCCTTTCGATTTTAAAAAAGCCTCTTTAGAAAGTCCCATATTGAAACTTCTAGGCTGAAAAGTATTCACACTATTTTTATGTCCTCTAATCCCTCCTGTGGCTATAAAAGAAGTCATCGAAAAATTTATGGCTTTTTGAATATCTGAAAAAGACTCATGTGAAGAATCCGGTCCGCCAAAACAATGAACAAAACTTTCATTTAAGCTTTTTTCAACTTCATTTAAATACTGTGGTGGTAAAATACAATCGCTATCTAAGATAATAAAATAATTACCTGTTGCTTGACGCATTCCAAAATTTCTCGAGTCGCCAGGTCCTGAATTGCTTTTTTTAAAATAAACGATATTCAGCGTTTTCTGGTAGGCTGCAACGATGTCTTCAGACGTTATTGTGGATCCATCTTCAATAATTACAATTTCAAAATTTAAAGTCGTATTTAGTTTTGTAAAACTATCTAATAACTCGTGTATTTCGTCTGGACGATTAAATACGGGGATAATAAATGAAAACTGTATCTGCATCCAACAAATGTAGCTAAACCAATAAATAAAAGCCACTCGTTTGAGTGGCTTTTTAAAATAATTTAAAGATGATACTTTTATTTTTTTATCACCTTAATGGTTTTTTCCGCCTTGTTACTTAGCACTTTTACAAAGTAAGCGCCTGCATTTAAATGAGACATATCCAACTCACTACTTACGGCATTAGGACTTAAACTTAAAACTTTTTGTCCTAACATATTATAAACAGTTACTTGTTCGATAGTTTTTACACCACTTAAAGTTAAGGTACTTGTAACTGGGTTTGGATAATAGGTAAATGTGCTGTTTAAATCGAAAGAGCCCACACTTAAATCACCACCACAATAAACCGACCTTACTCTACTAACAGATTGGCTTGTACATTGGTCGTCTGCATGAATATAAAAATTAACTACACCCGTTGTAGGAGCCGTCCAAGTAACAGGTGTTATTCCATATGCAGCAGCTGTTGAACCGCCATCTGCACTTATAGTAATAAGATCTGTTGGTACAGAGCTATTGAACTGATAAGTTACTCCTGCTGTAACTGCCACTACAGAAAACTCACTAGCCCAAGCTATAGTTGTTATTACATTCTCTGTAGTACCATTGCAAGTTGTTGGCGTATAAGTGCCAGAAGGATATTGTCCATATTCTGCAGACAAGCAATACCCTGGAGCAGATTCTGTAGTAAAGGTCCAAACTGGACACCCTGAAGCTTCCACGGTACCATTAACTGGCTTTACTATCCAATACAATTGTATATTAAAACCATTAAGTGTGATAGCGGCAGACGTTCCTGGATAGTTACCTATTAAACCATAATCATCTCCAGAAGGGGTTTCACCAGCATATAAATTATAAGAGGTTGGCGCTGGTCCTGATGTTGGAGCTTCCCATGTAAAGGTAATGTTTCCTACAGGTATATCTACAGCTCCATCGGCTGGAAATGGTGTTGTAGCACAATCTGGAGGACATGTGGCTTGAGTCATGGCCGAACTGATTATCGTACAGTTCACATCATTGTCATCATTAATAGTAATTACAACATTTGTTCCAAGTGTGTAAGGACCAAATTGTAAAGTTCCAACGGCTGTTAACGCTTGAGAAGCATTTCCTTGATCGTCCATCACTGTAATACCTGTAGCACTTCCCATATCTGTAACATCGACATCTATTAGGAAACCACCACTTACATCGCAATCATTCACGACTTCGTAAGCGACTGTTACGGCTGTACACGTATTTTCTCTGATATTTAAAGTATATGGTGTTGATTGTGGAGCAGCCCATGTAGATATGACAACGTAGTAGGTTGTTCCTCCTGAGAGCGTAATGTTTGGCAAGCTTCTAGTTGTTCCAGAAGTAGCTGTATGATATGCAACCACTGAAGTAAACGGACATCCTTCAAAAAGCCAAAACCCAATCCAATCATCCAATGTATTTGTTAAATCGAAATTGAATGAGCCATTGTTATCCGGTGTAAATGCATACACAACATCATCGCCTGTAATATAATATGGGCTTCCTGTTCCCATGGTGTATTGTGCACCAGCCAAACTTGGTACGTCAGCATTTTCATAATCATTCCCATAATTTGATGTATTGTCTGTTGTGAGATATGGAAGAGCACCAACAATAAGTGGGTTTCCGCACACAGCTCCCGGAAGCGTACATCCTGTTTGGAAACTTCCTAAAACGAAATCGCAATCAGAATCGGAATGCACAATGGATAAGGTTACATTATCACCTCCTGTATAAGGACCAGCAGTTACTGTTCCTGCAACTATAGGAAAAGAACCTCCTATACCATCTGTAATGAAGGTACCGTCACCTACAGTAGAAACTACAACTTCTACTGAAAACTCGAGTACATTACAATCATCAACTACGGTCGAGCTATCAACCACCGCTGTAGTACATGTTGGAGCTTCATTAATTAAAACATCGTCTATATCCAAGGCAGCTCCATCGATTCCCGTATAATTAAATACAATTTGCATGTTATTGGTTCCTGCATAAGCAGTCAAATCGATAATTACTTCGTTCCATTCCCAATTAACAAAGACACCTAATTCGGTTTCACTCCATAATGGGGTTGTGGTTGTGCCATCTGTAATACCTACATTAAAGTCGTAATTATTTTCTGGATCTACACCCCAATAATAACTCATGTTAAACCAAAATATCAACCGTGGATTTGTAGCACTTGTTAAATCTAAAACCGGGGTTATCAAGTCCTCATTTTGAGGTACCAAATCCGGATCATAAGTTACTTGTGCACTATATAGACCGCTATGTGGGTTGAAATTATTTGTTCCCCAAGAAAAAGCAGGGTTAGTGTCATTTAGGGTCCAACCAGCTGGAGGGACACCTGATTCAAATCCTTCTGATAAATATTGCCCATAACTAACAGAGCAAAAACATAAGGAGAGTACGAAAAATAAAAAAGTAATTTTCTTCATGTCGATTAAATTTGATTAATAAATTAATTTTTGCTATTAAATATAAGAAAATTTAGATATAGTTTTCACTTTTAGTTGAACTGTTTATCAAATAATTATATTTATTAAAAAAAAAAGCCACTCTTTCGAGTGGCTTTTAAATTTATATTAAATAATCTAGTTTATTTCTTGATTACTTTAATAGTTTTAGTCGCATTTTCAATAGTTACTTTTACAAAATA
>NZ_DATGNO010000109.1:0-3010 GCF_035306705.1 Xanthomarina sp. | reverse complement strand
CTAACCAAAATGATTCAAGAGTCGCCAACTTATAAAAACCTAAAATCTTAACCATGCAAGAACAAGATTATATATTATTTGAAGATTATTTGTCTGGAATGTTACAACCGGAAGAATTAGTGGCTTTTGAAAATAGATTGCAAAACGATTTATCGTATAAGGAAGCTTTTGAAACCTATAAACAAGCTTCGTTATTTTTAGAGAACCAGGTAAAAAACGAAGAAAAATCTAAAGCCTTTAAGGCCAATTTAGAAACTGTATCTTCAAGATATTTCGCTGAAAAAGAAGCGTCCAAAACGAAATTTAAAGGAATTAATCCGTGGTATTACTCCATGGTTGCCGCAGCCATTTTAGCTATTGGATTTTTTGTTACTCAGCAATTTTCAAATCCAGAATATGACGATTACGCCAATTATGGAACTATTAGTTTAACGGTTAGAGGTACACAAAGTGAAGTGTTGAGTAAGGCAGAAACAGCGTTTAATACTCATAATTATGAAGATGCCGAAGTGTATTTTTCAGAATTACTTAAAATAGATACTAATAATATGGAACTACAATTATATAAAGCGGTGTCTTTAGTAGAATTAAACAAATATACCGAAGCTGATGTTCTTTTTGATAGAATTATCCAAACCCCTTCTGTTTATAAAAACAAAGCCATATGGTATTTGGCCCTAAGTAAATTAAAACAAGAGGATGAAGCGGCCTGTGTACTTATATTGAAAACGCTACCTCAAGATTCTGAAGACTACAAACAAGCACAACAACTTATTAAAAAGTTGAAATAAAAACCTTAATAGACCTTTCAGTCCCGAAGTATCCGGATAAAACCTGAAAGGTCTTTAAGGTTATTTGTAAAAGAACCTATACTTTTGCAAAATGATTATTACCGATACCCATACCCATTTATATAGTGACGCTTTTACTGAAGATAGAAGAAGCATGATTCAAAGAGCGATTGACCTAGGAGTTTCTCGTTTTTTTATTCCTGCAATAGATTCGTCTTATACAGAAGCCATGCTTCAATTGGAAGCAGATTTTCCTAAAAATGTTTTTTTAATGACAGGTTTACATCCTACTTCAGTTAAAGAAAACTATTTAGAGGAATTGGCGCATGTAGAAGATTTACTTTCTAAAAGAAGTTTTTCTGCTATTGGAGAAATTGGCATCGATCTATATTGGGATACATCCACCTTGGACATTCAACAAAGGGCCTTTAAACATCAAATACAATTGGCAAAAAAGTATAAATTGCCTATTGTTATTCATTGTCGTGAAGCTTTTGATGAGATTTTTGATGTTTTAGAAGAAGAAAAAAGCGAAGATATGTACGGTATTTTTCACTGTTTTACTGGAAATCTAGAACAGGCAAAACGCGCGATTTCATTTAATATGAAATTAGGAATAGGAGGCGTAGTCACTTTTAAAAATGGGAAAATAGATCAGTTTCTCAATCAAATCGATTTGGAACATCTTGTTTTAGAAACCGATTCACCATATTTAGCTCCAGCTCCTTTTCGTGGAAAACGTAACGAAAGCGCCTATATTATAAAGGTGTTGGAAAAACTATCGGAACTTTATAATCTTCCTCAGGAAAAAATTGCCGAAATTACCACTCAAAACTCAAAAGACGTTTTTAATATATAAATATGACAGACACCAAGCCAAACATTCTTTTAATATATACTGGTGGAACCATTGGGATGATTAAAAACCCAAATACGGGCGGGTTGCAGGCTTTCGATTTTAGCAATCTTTTAAAACGAATTCCAGAGTTAAAACTATTGAGCTGTCATATTTCAACGGTTTCTTTTGAAGAACCTATCGATTCTTCCAACATGAGTCCTGAATATTGGATTCAAATGGCTGAAATTATTGAAACACATTACCATAATAATGATGGTTTTGTTGTATTGCATGGAAGTGATACCATGAGCTATACAGCTTCTGCTTTAAGCTTTATGTTAGAGAATCTAGATAAACCAGTAATTTTAACTGGCTCGCAATTACCCATCGGCGATTTGCGTACGGACGCTAAGGAAAACTTAATTACCTCCATACAAATGGCATCTTTACGTAAAAACAATAAACCGGTTATTACAGAGGTGGGCTTATATTTTGAATATAAATTATACCGAGGAAATAGAACAACAAAAATAAACGCAGAACATTTTGAGGCCTTCGAGTCTTTAAATTATCCGCATTTGGCAGAATCTGGAGTTCATATGAAAGTAAATGAAGAGGCTTTGTTAAAACCTAACTCCAAAAAAAATCTAGTGGTTCATAAAACTTTGGACACCAATATTGCGCTTATAAAATTATTTCCAGGTATTTCGAAAACTATTTTGGAGTGCATTATTAATAATGCCAGTTTAAAAGGAATTATAATAGAAACTTATGGTACAGGAAATGCAAGTACGGAATCTTGGTTTATTTCCTTAATAGAACAAGCCATAAAAAGAGGTGTACATATAATAAATATTACCCAATGTTCAGGAGGAAGTGTCATTATGGGTCAATATGAAACTAGCTCCGATTTGAAAAAAGTAGGTGTTATTTCGGGAAAAGACATGACAACTGAAGCCGCAGTAGCTAAATTAATGTATTTGTTAGGAGAAAAAATATCAGCTAACACGTTCAAAACCATATTCGAGACCTCCTTGAGGGGAGAAATTACATAAAAATTAACTAACAAAATTTTTAGCTTTCAAAAGTTTTTTTGTTATTTGCCTAATATATTGTTAAATATAATAATTAGAGAGGTGGCCGAGTGGTCGAAGGCGCACGCCTGGAAAGTGTGTATACCTCAAAAGGGTATCGAGGGTTCGAATCCCTTCCTCTCTGCTTTTATTTTTATTTGATAATGGTATTTTTTTTATATCTTTAACACTTTAACTAATAAAATTAAGAACAAGAACAATGAAAAGATTATTTTCTATTCTAGCCATTACTGGAATTATGGCTTTCGGAACTGTTAATGCAAATACAACTGCAAATATAACAGCAT
>NZ_DATGNO010000108.1:0-17946 GCF_035306705.1 Xanthomarina sp. | reverse complement strand
GATCCGAAGCAAAAAAACAAATTAAACACTTTAAGAGCCTCAAGTTTAATTGCTTTAAACAGCTCTAAAAACTACATATTAGACGATGATATTGTCTTCCAAAATACAAGTGGACAATTCAATAAGCATCAATTGGAATATGAATTAGCATTAAAAAAAGAAGATTATAAAACGGCTTTAAAACACTTTAATAGTTCTATTTCATTTCAAAACAGAGATTCGCTCACAACTAGGGAAATTGCCAAAAATTATTTAGAAAAAGCACAATTACACTATTTATTAAACGATTCTGAACAAGCCAATCAAGGTTTACAGTTCGCACTAAACACGTTACTTCCTCATTTAGACAAGAAAACAATTCCAGAAAGAACAGCTTTATATGCCGAAAACACGTTTATAGACATTTTTGACTTGTTGGCTAGATTACAATCCCACCCAGAAAAAGCACTTACATATTACGATTTAAGTTTCTACGTATCCAACTTATTAACTGGGAATCTCACGTCTCAAGAATCTAAAATAGCGAATCAGGTTAGCAATAGAAATAGATCTGAACTTTGTATTGAATTACTTTTTGATAGTTATGAAAAAAATCCAAATCCAGAAATTTTTACGCGTGCCTTAAGGTATGCCGAAACCCATAAAGCATCCATTTTAAAAGGTGTTTTTCAAAAGAAATCCTTATTACAACAACATCCAAACGATAGCTTACTTATAAAAGAACAGGTTCTACTTAGACAACAAGAACGCTTAACCGATGTGCTAATAAAAACACAACTAGGCTATCAAACATCAAAAAACGATAGTTTAAACAAGCAACTTCTAAACCTGAGTATCGACTTGAAAAATATTCAAAAGAGCATAGAAGCCAAATATTCTCATACTATAAACCATATAGGTGTTACCCAAATCCAGAACCAACTTCATTTGGACAAAGCGAATCTTATTGTATATTTTTATGGAAAACATGCCATTTATCAATTTATTGCTTCCGAAAGAAATACCGATTTTCTAAAAATTAATTTGACTGATGATGTAAAAAACAGTCTCATAAACTTCATTCATTTATTTGATGGTCCTTCAGCAATCAACAACAACATTCAAGCTTTTACAAATCAGGCCTATAATTTGTACAAACTGCTATATATTAATGAGGTTGCCAATTCAAAAAACCTCATCATTATTCCCGATGGTTTATTAAATTTTGTTCCCTTTGAAGCTCTGCTAACCAAAAACACGAAAAGCAGCAATTTTTCAGAAATGCCCTTTTTGGTATCGCAACAAGCTGTGGGCTACAACTCTAGTCTTGAGTTTTATTTACAACCAAAAACTATTTCAAAAAGCAAGAGTCTTTTAGGTATTTTCCCCGTGTTTGAAAACAGCAATCAAACTCTACGTTATTCTGTTTACGAAGCTCAAGCCATTAAAGCCGAAACCAACGGAAACATTTTAATACATACTGAAGCTACCAAGCAAAATTTTATTGAATTGGCATCAAAATATGCCATTTTACATATATCAACCCATGCTACTGGTGGCGATTTCACCAATCCAGCAAGTTTAGCTTTTTATGATGAGCCCATGCTATTGAATGAGTTGTATAGTTTAAACATCAACCCAGAACTTGTGGTTTTAAGTGCTTGCGAAACAGGGATTGGTAAACTTCAAAAAGGCGAGGGGGCCATGAGTATTGCCAGAGGATTTCAATATGCCGGTGCTAAAAACCTTTTATATTCCTTATGGCAAATAAATGATGCTTCTACGGCCGAACTAATGACTTTTTTTTATAATACCTATCAAAAAACAAATTCGGCGTTTGTGGCAAATAGGCAATCCAAAATCGATTACTTAAACGACAGTTCTATAAGTAATATAAAGAAGTCGCCATACTATTGGAGTGCTTTTGTTTACTATGGAGAACTAGTTCCCGAAAATACCAAAAAACCCATATTATATTATATCCTTGGAGGATTGGCCACTTTAATTATTGTATTTTTATACTTTAGAAAACAAAAGTACCATGACTGAGATTACAGAGTTAAGCCTGAAAGATTTTCTTGAGGAAAGAGGCTATACAAAGGTTAAACTAAAGCTTACAAAAACCAATCACTTTGAAATAAAAGCAACCATAAATGGCGTTAAAGGGCTTTTTATCTTAGACACGGGTGCTTCTAATTCTTGTGTAGGCTTTGATGCGGTCGAGACTTTTAAATTAAAAGCAAAAGATTCTGAAATAAAAGCTGCTGGTGCAGGCGCCATTGATATGCTTACTCAAATCTCCAAAAAGAATAAGGTTAAAATAGGAAAGTGGAAAAACGATAAAATAGCTCTTATTTTGTTTAATCTAAACCATGTAAATACTGCTCTAATAAGTCATAATGCGCAACCAGTTGATGGAATTATAGGTGCCGACATTTTAAAAAAAGGAAAAGGCATTATTGATTACGAAAAGAAATATTTATATCTAAAACTATAGATTTAAGTCTTTATTTTTGTTAAATAGCGTTATATTTAACTTCTAACTAATCTAATTATAGCACATGCAAACCTCCATAATAATAGCAGACGATCACCCTTTAATACTAAAGGGTTTAAATGATTTCTTGTTGGAGAGAAAATACAATGTTATGGCCAGTGCTGTAAATGGAAAAGATGCATTTAAACTTATAGAAACACTTAAACCAGAAATCGCCATTCTAGACATTCAAATGCCTTTTCTTACTGGTTTGGAGATTGCCGAAAAATGCAACGAACTTAACTACGACACAAGAATTATACTTATTACTTTTGAAAAAGACAAAGCTATTTATAAACAAGCCAAGGCTTTAAACATATATGGTTATGTTCTTAAAGAGTTTGCCTTAACTGAAATTGAACACTGCATAGATGCCGTAACAAAAGACATTCCTTATTTTAGTGAAGAGTTGCTTTCTTATCTGGAAGTAGAAGAAGTTCCAGAGGAACTTGGAACTTTAACTCCAACAGAAATAGAGGTTTTAAAACACATCTCTGCAAACAAAACGGCAAAAGAGATTGGTGACTTACTGTTTATATCCTTTAGAACTGTAGAAAAGCACAAAAGTAATATCAATAAAAAATTGAATCTAACGCCTACAAAATACAGTTTATTATTCTGGGCAAAAGAGAATAAGAACCATTTAACATGAAATATACGTAGTACTACGTATTGTTTGACGTGTAATTAAAACCGATATTTGTAGTGCTATTAATTAGTTCTTAGGGAGAATTATGAAAGCTCTAGATAATTTATTTTATCTAGGGCTTTCTTCGTTTATATAGTTTGTCTAAATCTTATTCTAGTTTCAAACCAAATGGAGGTCAATACCCAAAGAGTATGAAAAGGAACTTTTACATTTTGGATTTTAAAAATACAAACCTCTCAATAACAAGTGTTTTCTTCAAACAATTAGCAATTAAATTCTCTCTTATCAATAAAACAACCTAAAAATACGTAGTACTACGTATTGTTTGACTTGTTAATAATCTCGATATTTGTCTTGCTATTAATCAATTACCTTTAAGGGATCACCAATAAAAACTCTGTGTGATTAAAAAGCACAGAGTTTTATTTCCTTATAAAAATTTACAGAATACCTAAATCTAAAATTCTTAAATTATGGAAAACGAATCTGAGACTGTCAATAAAGTTTTTATTATTGGATTAGTTATTGTTGTTGTAACTGTCATTTCACTAAATATTCTTGTTAATTTCTTTTAGTTAGTTATTTATTTTCAAGAAAAAGAAAGCGCAACCAGAATCCTGATTGCGCTTTTTTCACTTATTAATATATAATCTTAGATTATAACTCTAATGCTTTTTTGATATCGTTATTCATTAATAATTCAGTTGGGTTTTCTAGGGCTTCTTTAATAGCTACCAAAAAGCCTACGGATTCTTTTCCATCAATAATTCTATGATCGTAAGATAAGGCAACAAACATAATTGGTCTAATCTCTACTTTACCGTTTACAGCCACTGGACGCTCAACAATATTATGCATTCCTAAAATAGCACTTTGCGGCGGATTGATAATTGGAGTAGATAACATACTTCCAAATACACCACCATTAGAAATGGTAAAAGTTCCACCAGTCATTTCATCTACCGTAATTTGTCCATCACGAGCACGTATAGCCAAACGTCTTACTTCCGATTCAACCCCTCTAAAGGTTAGATTCTCAGTATTTCTTATTACTGGCACCATAAGCCCTCTAGGTCCTGAAACAGCAATTGATACATCTACAAAATCGTAAGTAATCATTTCGTTTCCGTCTATCATCGAATTAACATCTGGATACATTTTTAATGCTCTAACTACAGCTAAAGTAAAGAAAGACATAAAGCCTAAACCTACGCCATGCTTGTTACTAAAGGTTTCTTTATACTCGTTTCGCAACGCAAATATTGGCGACATATCTACTTCATTAAAAGTAGTTAACATAGCAGTTGTGTTTTTTGCTTCTACCAAACGCTCTGCCACTTTACGTCGTAACATAGACATTCTACTTCTAGAAGACCCTCTGCTTCCTCCTGTTGGTGTACCCATAGAAGGTACAGCTTGTACTGCATCCTCTTTAGTTATACGCCCATCTTTTCCTGTTCCAGTAATACTTGAGGCTTCCATACCTTTTTCTGCCAAAATCTTTTTAGCGGCAGGACTTGCGGTACCTGTTGCATACGTTTTTGTATCAGCTGCAACAGCTGGTTTTTCTTCTTTTTTAGGAGCTTCCTCTTTTTTAGGAGCTTCTTGCTTTGACTCTTCTTTTTTAGGAGCCGCACTTCCCTCTGGTTTAGAAGCACTTGTATCTATTAAACAAACAACAGCTCCAACAGCAACTGCATCACCTTCTTCGGCTTTAAGTGTAATAATTCCACTAGCTTCAGCTGGTAATTCTAGGGTAGCTTTGTCGCTATCTACCTCAGCAATGGCCTGGTCTTTCTCTACATAATCTCCATCTTTCACTAACCAAGTTGCTATTTCTACTTCTGTAATTGACTCTCCTGGTGAAGGAACTTTCATTTCTAAAATCATAATTATAATTTTATTTGTAACCTATTTTGCTTACGTTGTTTTTGTTCTATTTCTTTTTGTCCCTTTGAAAAAAAATTTAAAGTTTTGGACACCACTTTAAACTACTTATTATAATTGTTCTCTAGCTGATTTAACGTATCGTTTAAATCTAAATGCAAAAGTACATAAGTTCTAATATACTCAAAAGCTTTCACTTTGGATATACTAATTTATCTGTCCACGCACTTTGCTATTTATTTCCATTTTCGACAAAATCGCCCTTAACCGGAAGGTAATCGTGTTTCAATACCTTATTAACATAAATTTTATCAAAATACATTTTAGCTCCTGTTGCAATATTCATATCTACTGTATTCTGTAAACTTAAATGTAAGCGAGGTTCAGTGGAGTTTCCGGAGTTTCCACATTTTCCCACTAAGCTTCCTCGTCTTACAAAAAGTCCCTCTCTTACTACAATTGAATTGTGTTTTAAATGAGCTAAAACAAGGTACTCGTTTTTAATTGTTTCTAGGATAACCACGTTTCCAGCGGCATCCTTTGTATTTAATTCTCCCGGAGTATTGTCTTCTATACCTGTAATAACTTTTACAACCCTTGCATCGCAAGGAGCATAAACATCCTTTCCAAATACGTAATAATTTTCATTTTTCTTGGCACCAGTACTATGGGTTGCACCCTCTTTCATAATTACAAAATCGTAGGCATATTTTTGGTTTTCAAGTGTTATGTGGTTGTTTTCTTTTTTAGTAACTCCTCCCCACAGCACGTACGATTCCTCATTAAACGGCAATGACATTTTTGTACTATTCCTTTCAATAACAACTAAATTATCAGGGACGTGAAACATGACTTTCAAGTTTGCAATTTTGTTATTACTATCTAAATAAATCAGTAAATCTCTAACATCCGAACCAAAAGATACTTTATAGACGTGAGCTAAATCTTTTAAATTTCTAAATTCTACTTTAGAAATTTGACCTAAATCCTTATGTAAATTACTAAAAAATGTTTTTGTTTTTGCTAAAGACGAAGTCCTTTTCATGTCATAATTATACATGTTGTAAATTTCATCGTACTCTCCATCATTAAAAAAAAATTCAAATTCGGAAAGCGCAGTTTTATAGTTGTCTTTATCTTGCGAAAATGACCCTATTGAAACAAGCATAAAAAAAACAAGCACTCCTTTATTCATTTAACGCTGATTATTTTTAGTTTTATCAAAAACAAAATCTATCACTTCCTTATGACGTTTTTTAGAACGAACCGAACTTCCTGCAGCAGGTGCCCCATAAGGTCTTCTTGAAGCCGCTCTAAATGTTTTGGCTTCGTCCAAATGCATCAACATATGACTGTAAGCTCCCATATTCCTAGGTTCTTCTTGAGCCCAAACAATATCCTCAGCATTCTTGTATTTCTTTAAAATGGCTTGAATATCTTCTATTGGCAACGGGAATAATTGCTCAATTCTTACTAAAGCCATATCATCTCTTCCTAGTTTTTCTTGTTCTTCAAGTAAATCGTAATAGAACTTACCTGAAACAAACACTAAGGTTTTAATTTTATCAACTTGAGCTCTTTCGTCATCAATCAGCATTTTAAATTCGCCATTTGCAAATTCATCGACTGTAGAAACAACTAAAGGATGACGTAATAAGCTTTTTGGAGTAAACACAATTAAAGGTTTTCTAAATTTAGCTTTAACTTGTCTTCTTAGTAAATGGAACATATTTGCAGGAGTTGTACAGTCTGCAACAAACATATTGTCTTTAGCGCAAAGTTGTAAAAAACGTTCCATTCTACCAGAAGAATGTTCTGCTCCCTGCCCTTCGTATCCATGAGGCAACAACATAACCAATCCATTTTGGATTTTCCATTTATCTTCGGCCGCCGATATATATTGGTCAATCATAATTTGAGCCCCATTACCAAAGTCTCCAAATTGCGCTTCCCAAATTGTTAAAGTTCGTGGGCTTGCCATAGCATAACCATAATCGAATCCTACAACGCCATACTCCGAAAGCAAGGAATTGTAGATATAGAATTTTCCTTGGTCCTCACTAATAGAATTATGTAGTACTATTTCCTCTTCACTTTCTTCTACTTTTACTACAGCATGTCTATGAGAGAAAGTTCCTCTTTCCACATCCTGTCCAGAAATTCTAACATCGAATCCTTCCTCTAAAATAGATCCATAAGCTAAGTGTTCTGCCATAGACCAATCTAACTTATCCTCGTTAAACATGTCTTGTCTGGATTCTATCAAACGAGATATTTTACGAATAAACTTCTTGTCTTTTGGTAAAGATGAAAGCACTTTTGTGATTTTCGCCAAACCTTCCTTCGGATAAGTGGTATCCACAGGTTTCAACATTTTATCTTCGTCAACCGTCACATAGTCTTCCCATTCATTTTGCATAAATGCGGTGATTTCGGTTTTTTCTATTTTACGGGAATCTTCTAGGTTTTCTTCTAGTAAATCTTTATAATCTTTTTCAAGCTTTTCAACATATCCTTCCGAGATAATACCTTCTGCTATTAATTTTTTAGCATAAATATCTCTAGGGTTATCATGTTTTGAAATAGCCTTATATAATTTTGGTTGTGTAAAACGAGGCTCATCACCTTCGTTATGTCCATATTTTCTATAACCTAATAGGTCAATAAATACATCGCGTTTAAATTTCATTCTAAAATGAAGGGCAAACAACATGGCATGAACCACAGCTTCGGCATCGTCGGCATTAACATGTAAAACAGGTGAAAGCGTTACTTTAGCAATATCTGTACAGTATGTACTTGACCTAGCGTCCAAGTAATTGGTTGTAAACCCTATTTGGTTGTTTATTACCACATGAATGGTTCCGTTGGTTTTATAGCCATCCAGTTGCGCCATTTGAATAATTTCGTATACCAAGCCTTGCCCTGCAATTGCAGCATCTCCATGAACAATTATTGGCAATACTTGCGAGGGATTATCGGCGTATTTATCGTCTTGTTTTGCTCTTGCTATTCCTTCTACTAAGGCACCAACAGTCTCTAGATGCGATGGATTAGGAGCAATATTTAAATTTATTTTTTTACCAGCATTTGTAATTCTATCACTGGTCCAACCTAAGTGGTATTTCACATCACCATCAAACACTTCCTGCTCGTAATCTTTACCATCAAACTCGCTAAAGATATCTTTGGCCGATTTGCCGAAAATATTTGTTAACGTACTTAAACGCCCTCTATGGGCCATTCCCATAACAAATTCTTTAACATCGTATTCGGCAGCATTTTCAATTAAAGCATCTAAGGCTGGAATTAAAGATTCTCCACCTTCTAACGAGAAACGTTTTTGACCAACATATTTGGTATGTAAAAAGGTTTCGAAAGAAACTGCTTCATTTAATTTTTTAAGAATATATTTTTTCTGATCACCAGTAAAGCTTGGTTGGTTGTCGTTGATATTAAGTTTATTCTGAATCCATTCTATTTCTTCAGGTTTTCTTATATACATATACTCAACCCCAATGGAACTACAATAAATTCTTTCTAGGTGGGTAACAATTTCTTGTAAGGTTTTGGCACCACCAATACCAATGACTTCCCCAGCGTTAAAAACGGTATTTAAATCGGCACTTGACAAACCAAAGTTCTCAATTGCTAAAGTAGGCTCGTATTGTCTACGTTCTCTCACAGGGTTTGTTTTGGTAAACAAATGCCCTCGATTTCGATACCCATCAATAAGTTTTATAACTTGAAACTCTTTGGTGAGGCTTTCCGAAACATGATCGCAAGACATAGGCTCTACCGTTTGATCGATATTGCCGGAAGACTCGCTACCAAAATCGAAGCCTTGGAAAAAAGCTCTCCAACTAGGTTCAATGGAATCTGGGTTTTGTAAATATTGGTCGTATAATTCAGCAAAGTAAGCCGAATGTGCTGCATTTAAAAAGGAATACTTGTCCATATAAAATGAAAAACTAAAGCGTTTAAACTAAATTTATACAAAAGTACAACATTTAGTAAAATTAGGAATGCTTTTATTACATTTATAAGCTACTAATTTTAACTAAAATCACAAAATGAAAAATCTAGAGTCTATTTTAAGAAATTATAGCCTATTTATTATTGTTTTTTGCTTCTTTACATTGCAACTAACCGCTCAAGAAAGCACTTATAGCAACAAAAGTGACTTTTGGAGCCATGTGCGATTTGGAGGTGGAATTGGTTTAAGTTTTGGAAATAATTTTTTTAGTGGAACTTTGGCCCCAAGTGCTATTTATCAATTTAACCAACAATTTGCTTTGGGTGTTGGATTGAGCGGCACTTATAATGCTCAGAAATACTATTACAAATCCACTGTTTTAGGAGGAAGTATTATTGGACTTTTCAATCCTATAAATGAAGTTCAAATCTCTGCTGAATTTGAAGAAAACAACGTCAACATCAATTGGGATAGTAGAACGGGTTTAGCAAATCAAAATTATTGGTATCCATCCCTATTTTTAGGTGTAGGTTACCATACAAGAAATGTAACGGTTGGGATTAGATATGACGTTTTATATAACAATAAGAAGAGTACATACGCCGATCCGTGGATGCCATTTATACGTGTGTATTTTTAAAAAGCCTAATTACTAACTTAAAAAACACTTAACTGTACTGATGTTTGAACCATACTTTTTGCCATTCTCTTTGCAGTAGCAAAAAAGTAACCTGTTCTGAAAGTAAAAATACGTCACTACCATCTAATTGTTTCACTTTTATTTCTGAAACATCTATAATATATAGTAGATTCAAGTAATCCATAAATTTCTCTTGGATTAACTTATAAAGGGTTTCGTGCAGCATGAGTTTTAAACTGGACGGCAATACAGCTTCATCAAAACTTAAATCGACATTAGCAGATAAAAAATCCTTATTTAACTGTTGAACAAGTTTTTTATACAAATCCACTTGTATAGAACGGTCTAATATCTCTTGTGTGGTGTTAAGTTCTTCCATGTATTTATTCGCCTTTTTTTTTCAATAAAAATTATACTTCTCTATTCATTAGTTCTTTTCCAAAAGCAATCAGTTCTAATTTTTTTTGATTAGGCACATGTAACTTTTCTAAGACTAGGAATGCTTTCTTGGTATAATTTTTAATTTCTTTTTGTGTTGCTTCAGCTGAACCACTGGAAACAAAAATTTGTTTTGCAGTTTCAATTTTTTCAGCATGATCTGTTGTATTCAGGCTAAACAAATGTTTTAATTCCGTTTTTTTGTCGGGCTTTGCAAACTCTACAGCTTTTAAATATAAGTAGGTTTTTTTGTTTTCTATAATATCTCCTCCCACTTGCTTTCCAAAAGTTTCTGGATCTCCAAACACGTCTAAATAATCGTCTTGCAACTGAAATGCAATCCCCAGATTTTTACCAAACTGATAAATAATATCTTGATCTTCTACTGAAGCCTCTGCAACTATGGCACCCATTTTCATGGCCGCTCCAACTAGAACTGCCGTTTTATATTCAATCATTTTTAAATATTCTGAAATAGAAACATCGTCTCTAGTTTCAAAATCGACATCGAATTGTTGCCCTTCACAAACCTCCAAAGCTGTTTTGCTAAAAAGTTTTGCTAAAGCTTGAAACGTAGTAGCATCGTAGGTTTCAAATAACTGATAGGCCAAAATCAACATGGCATCTCCTGAGAGAATTCCCGTATTTAAATCCCATTTTTCATGAACGGTTTGTTTCCCTCTTCTTAAAGGTGCATCGTCCATAATATCATCATGAACCAAAGAAAAATTATGAAACATTTCAATACTTAATGCTGCATTTAGTGCGGTTTTATAGGAACCGTTAAAAATTTCGGCCGCCATTAAAGTCAATACAGGACGTAAGCGTTTTCCTCCTAATTGTAGAATGTAGTTTATGGGATTGTATAAAGACTCAGGCTGTCTTTTTTTTGTAAAACTGTCTAAATAAGAAGTAAAAACTTCTTGATAAAATGATACTTGTTGCATCACACAAAAATAGTGTAAATACAGCTACTTATCCAATAAGTTTATATGAATATTAACAAAACTAAAAACTTTGGAAACTATTTTGGTTTTTAAAGTTTCCTGTTGTACATTTGCCCTTTATTATGAGAGACAAAATACTTATCAATGCAGCAGATATGTTTTTAAACTATGGGTTTAAAAGTGTGACCATGGACGATATTGCCAACAAAATTGGTATTTCAAAAAAAACCATCTACCAGCATTTCGATACAAAAACAAAGTTAGTTGAAGCCACCACACTTTATATGTTCGAGCTTATATCTCATGGAATCGATTGTATTTGTGCTTTAAACAAAAGTCCGATCGATGAAATTTTTGAAATCAAGAAATTCACCATGGAACATTTAAAAGATGAAAAATCGTCGCCTCAACATCAGCTTCAAAAATACTATCCCAAGATTTTCGACAAATTAAAAAAAAATCAATTTGGCATCATGCAAGATTGCATAACAACCAATTTATCTCGTGGTGTAAAAGAAGGTTATTATAGGGGTTCCATTAATATTGAGTTTATTTCAAGACTTTACTTTAGCACGATGATGGGCCTAAAAGATCCAGAAGTATTTCCTTTAGAAGATTTTTCTATGAAAACCCTTATGGACAATTATTTAGAATATCATATTCGGGGAATTAGTACCGATAAAGGGATTGCCAAATTAAACAGTCTTATCCACATCAATTAAAACACGAATTAGACCTCTTATCATTTATGAAAAACACATCATTATTCCTCTTAAGTTTTCTTTTCTCCTCCTTTCTGTTTTCACAAGAAACCGTGAATAGTTTTAGTTTGCAGGAAGCCATAGATTTTGCTTTGGAAAACAATCGCGCGGCCAAAAATGCCGTTAGAAACATAGAAGTTGCCGAAAAACAGAAGTGGGAAACCACAGCTACCGGACTACCACAAATTGATGGAGGTGTCGATTATCAAAATTGGATCAAGAACCAAGTATCCATGCTTCCTGGAGAATTGGCAGGTGGTGCACCAGGCACTTTTATTCCTGTTACTTTTAGTCCAAAACAAAGTATGAATGCTACAGCCACTTTAAATCAACTAATTTTTGATGGTTCTTATATTGTAGGCTTACAGTCGGCTAAAGTGTATCTGGAAATTTCCGAAAACGCCAAAACTAAAACAGATTTAGGAGTTCGTCAATCTGTTATCAATGCCTATGGGAATGTGTTGTTGGCCGATGAAAACTTAGCCATTGTTAATAAAAATATTGAGGTACTTCAAAAAAACCTAGATGAGACCACCAAGATATACGAAAATGGTCTGGCCGAAGAAGAGAGCGTAGAACAATTACAGATAACCCTTAGCAGTTTGGAAAATTATCTAAACAATGTGGAAAGAATTAAGGATTTGGCCTATAAGATGTTCAACATAACCCTAGGAATTGATCTAAATGAAAAAACAGTTTTAACTGATGATCTCGAAACCTTAACCCTTCAAAATATTTCGTTAGAATTGCTTGAAACCGATGACAACGTTGAAAACAGCATCGATTACCAAATAGCCAAAAATCAAGAAGTCTCTAAAGAACTTTTGTTAAAACTAGAAAAAAGCAGTTTTCTTCCAAGCCTTAATGCCTTTGTAAATGCAGGATATAGTGGTTATAGCGAAAAATTCACCTTTACAAACAAGAGTCAGGAATGGTATGGCTCGTCTCTTTTAGGGGTTAGTTTATCGATTCCTATTTTTAGTTCAGGCATGCGTAGCGCCGCTACCCAACGTGCGCAAATAGATGTAGAAATGGCAAAAGAGGATTTATCAGAAACAGAACAGCAGCTAAAATTTCAAATAGCAGCAGCAAAAAGCGATTATCAGTTTGCTATTGAAGAATACGAAAATAAACGTCAAAACTTAAATTTAGCTGAACGCATCGAACAAAAAAACCAAACAAAATTTTTCGAAGGTATTGCGTCTAGTTTCGATTTAAGACAAGCACAAACACAACTATACGGTGCACAACAAGAGTACTTAGAATCCATGTTTAATGTTATTTCTAAAAAAGCAGAACTAGAAACCATATTAAACACCATAAACTATTAAGCCAATTAACCATTATATCACACTCATGAAAAATATAAAAATCCTCATCCTCTTAGCACTCATTATCTCGTCTTGTGGCGATAAAAAAACGAAGTCTTTTGATGCCGTGCTAACTTCTAATGATTTAACGGAATTAAAAGAAAAACGCAGCGAAATTGATGCCGAACAACAAAAACTAAATGATCAAATAACATTGATTAACGAGAAAATAGCAAAATTGGATACCATTAAAAGAATTCCTTTAATTACAACTTTTCATGCCAAACAAGAGGTTTTTAAGCACCAACTTGAAATTCAAGGAAATGTTACTACTAAAAGCCTGATTGTAATAACTCCAGAATACAATGGTATTTTAACCCATGTATATGTAAAGGAAGGCCAAGAGGTAAAAAAAGGCCAACTTTTAGCTAAAATTGACGATGGCGGACTAAGTCAGCAATTGGCACAAATGAAAATTCAAACCAATTTAGCTCAAACCACTTTCGAGCGTCAAAAACGTTTATGGGATCAAAATATAGGTAGTGAAATTCAATATTTACAAGCTAAATCCGCCTTCGAGTCGCAAACAGAAGCTGTTAACCAATTGAAACAACAAATGGCCAAAACCAATATTACGGCACCGTTTTCTGGAACTATAGACGATATAATTACAGAACAAGGAAGTGTTGTAACTGCAGGTCAATCTCAAATTCTACGTATAGTTAATCTGGAAAACATGTATATAGAAACCGAGGTTCCAGAAAAATATATTTCAGATATAACCATAGGAAAACATGTTGTGGTAGACTTTCCTATTCTAGGCAAAACCTTAGAAACAAAAATCCGTCAAGTAGGAGATGTTATCAATCCCGCAAACAGAACCTTCAAGGTTGAAGTAAGTATTCCTAACAAAGATAAAAGTATCAAACCTAACTTAACAGCACGTCTTAAAATTAACGATTACACCAATAAAAATGCGATGCTAATTCCTCTTAGCATTATTTCTGAAAATGCCCAGGGTGAACAATACATTTATATCATTACCAATAAAAACTCGCAAGACGAAGGTGAGGTAAAACGTATTATTATAAAAACCGGAAAAACCCAAGGCGATGTTATAGAAGTGCTTGAAGGTATAGAAGATGGTGCAGAAATTGTCCAAGAAGGTGCTAGAAGTGTTAAGGATGGACAAACCGTTAAGGTGATCGAGTTGCCTAAAGAAGACCAAACAACCCAAAATTCTAACGACTAAAAACTAGCCAAAAATGACTGATAAAAAGAAAAAACAAGTCGATAAGGAATTTGGTTTAGCATCGTGGGCCATCAACAACAAAACCACCATGTATGTGCTTATTTTGGTGATTTTTTACTTAGGAGTAGCCGCTTTTTTCGACATGCCTCGTGAGAGTTTTCCGGAAGTAAACGAAACTAAAATATATGTAAGCTCCATTTATCCAGGAAACACAGCCGAAGATGTTGAAAAACTCATAACCGACCCTCTTGAGGACGAATTAAAAACAGTGAGTAACGTTGTTGAAATAACCTCAACATCGCAAGAGGATTTCTCCATGATTGTTGTGGAATTCGACGAACATCTTACGGTTGAACAAGCCAAACAAAAAGTAAAAGATGAAATAGACACCAAAACGGCAGGCGAAGATTGGCCTATGTCCAACGGTGCCAAAGTAAAACCAGATGTGTTCGAGTTAAGCCTTTCGGAAGAGATGCCTATTCTAAATATTAATATTTCTGGCGATTATACGGTTGAAAAACTTAAAGAATATGGCGAATATCTTCAGGATGAAATTGAAGATTTATTAGAAATCAAAAAAGTTGACATTCGTGGGGCTCAAGACAAAGAAGTAGAGGTTGCAGTAGATATCTATAAAATGATGGCTGCCGAGGTTACTTTTAGCGATATAATTAACGCAATAAACAACGGAAACATCACCATGTCTGCCGGAAACTTAGTAGCTAGTGGCCAACGAAGAACTATTAGGATTTTAGGTGAAATAGAGTCGCCGGACGAACTAAAAAACTTTGTAGTAAAAGCCGAAAAAGGCCATGCCATTTATTTAAAAGATGTAGCAACTGTTACTTTTCACGAAGAAGATAAAACCACCTTTGCACGCGAATTTGGAGATCCAGTCGTAATGTTGGATGTTAAAAAACGTGCTGGAAAAAACATGGTGGCAGCAGCAGAACAAACACGAATTATAGTTCAAAATGCCATAGACAATGTATTTCCTCAAGATTTAAAAGTCACTATTGCCAACGATCAATCTTCTGTAACTATTGCACAAGTAGACGATTTAGTAAACAACATTATTTTTGGTGTTATTCTGGTAGTCACTGTTTTAATGTTCTTTTTAGGATTTAAGAACGCCATCTTTGTTGGTTTTGCTATCCCTATGTCCATGTTTATGTCGCTCATGATATTAGACGCCTTAGGACAAAGTTTAAATACCATGGTTCTTTTTGGTTTAATTATGGGACTTGGAATGCTGGTCGACAATGGGATTGTAGTTGTAGAAAATGTCTATCGCCTCATGGACGAAGAAGGCATGAGCAGGTTGGAAGCTGCCAAAATGGGAATTGGAGAAATTGCCTTTCCTATTATTATCTCAACAGCCACGACAGTTGCAGCTTTTATTCCTTTAGGTTTATGGCCAGGTATTATGGGCGAGTTCATGATGGTTTTACCTATTACTCTCTCCATAGTTTTAGGCTCCTCTTTATTTGTAGCTATATTTTTCAACTCGGTTTTAGTATCGCAGTTTATGAATATCGAAGATAAAAACATGCCCTTAAACAAAATTATTAGAACAACTGTTATCATAGCTGTCATAGGTATTCTGATTTTTATTTTTGGTGGCGAATATCGTGGACTGGGATCCTTAATGGTTTTTACAGCTATCATGCTTTGGGTTTACAGGTTGTTTTTACGCAAATGGGCCAATAGTTTTCAAACAAAAACACTGGTTAAATTAGAGAGATGGTACGAAAACCAATTACGTTGGGCCTTGTCTGGATGGCGCCCTTATGGTTTAACCATAGGAACTTTTGCCTTACTTATCTTCGCTTTTGTTGCCTTCGGAATTTCATTAGGTACCCAACGTACCAAAGTGGAGTTTTTTCCAGATAACAAACCTAATCAGATTATTGTTTATATAGAATATCCACAAGGTACTGCTATTGAGAAAACCAATGCCATTACTAAAGAGATTGAGAAGATTGTTTATAATGTTATAGACAGCGATCAATATAGGGATGGCGATTATAACTTTATGGTTGAAAGCGCTGTTTCGCAAGTAGGTGAAGGTGCTGGGAATCCTCGAGCAGACAGTGGTTCGTCGGCAGAAATGCCACATAAAGCAAAGATTACGGCCTCCATGCGTGAATATAAATTTCGTCGTGGAGAAGATAGCGAGTTGTTGCGTCAAAAGGTTCAAGAATCCTTAGTTGGTATTTTCCCTGGAGTCCTTATTTCTGTTGAAAAAGATGAAAATGGCCCCCCGGCAGGCTCACCTATTAATATTGAAATTCAAGGAGATAATTACGACGAGTTAATTACGACAGCTGAAAATATGCGTGAATTTATCAATAACAAAAATATTCCTGGAATTGATGAACTTAAAATAGATGTCAACAAAGACAAACCATCGATGAGAGTTATTGTCGACAGAGAAAAAGCTGGAGAACTTGGAATTAGTGCTGCACAAGTGGGTCAGCAATTACGAAATTCCATTTTTGGATCGAAAGCTGGAATTTACAAGGAGGATGGAGACGATTTCGATATTTATGTCCGTTTTAATGAAGAAAATCGCTATAACACCAGTGCGCTTTTCAATCAAAACATCACTTTTAGAGATAATACGGGACAAATAAAAAGCGTTCCAGTTTCGGCAGTTACAAAACACGAAAACACCTCGGGCTTTAGTGCCATTAAACACAAGAATACAAGTCGTATTGTTACTGTTTATTCTGCATTATCACCAGGTTTTATTGATGCTGGAGCCATTATAGCTCAAATTCAAAATGAGATGAAAAGCTATAAAGGAATCTCAAAAAACATAAAAATTGATTATACTGGACAAATTGAAGAACAGAAAAAACAGCAAGATTTTTTAAATGGCGCTTTATTAACTGGTTTAGGCTTGATCTTTTTTATACTAATATTTCAGTTTAACTCTATTTCCAAACCGGCTATTATTATGCTGGCCATATTTCTGAGTTTTATTGGCGTGTTTGGAGGGATTGTAATTACAGGAAGTTCCTTCGTAATTATGATGACCATGGTTGGTATTATTTCGTTAGCAGGAATTGTAGTAAATAATGGGGTGGTTTTACTCGATTATGCCGGATTACTCATTGAGCGGAAAAAGCAACAATTAGATTTGGATGATCATGAATACTTAGAGGAAAAAGTTTTATTCGAAACCATTGTGCACGCTGGAAAAGCTCGTTTACGTCCTGTTTTATTAACGGCCATTACAACCATTCTTGGTTTAATTCCGTTAGCTATTGGTCTAAACATTAATTTCTTTACATTTTTCAAAGAATTTGATGCCAACATTTATATGGGAGGAGATAACGTAGTTTTCTGGGGTCCTTTAGCTTGGACAGTTATTTATGGGTTATTAGTAGCTACGTTTTTAACGTTAATTATTGTTCCCGTATTATTTTTCTTAATTACTAAGTTTAAAATGTGGATTCGTAAAAAAAGAACCACAGCAGACCTCAACTAATGTCCTTCCTTTTTACTTTCTAATAAAAGGATTGATTAATAGCGGAAAAGCCTCGACAAATGTTGAGGCTTTTTT
>NZ_DATGNO010000107.1:0-5576 GCF_035306705.1 Xanthomarina sp. | reverse complement strand
AAATAATTTGCCACGAATTCACGAATGTTTTTTATATACTTATTTAGTATTCAGCACCTATTTATTTGTGTGCCTACCTGACGGCAAGACAGGTTCATGAAGAAAAAACATGGAAACCTATGCCTTTCCATACTATATTTTATTTGAAATCTAAATACTATTTCTTTTCAGATTTTCACAAAACAACTCTGTATAAAGAAGGTAGTTTTTAACTGCTCTTGAGCGAATTAAGCTTTTCTTAATTTTATTCCTGCCTTTTCGACATCTTTATTTAATCTCTCTAACTTTTTAAGCCATTTCTCGTCATCAATTGGCGAGAGTCTTCCTCTACTTTTAAGAGTCTCATAGGTTTTTTGATTACTTTCAAGTTTTTTGGTAGTTTTATCAAAAGTTTTTTGGGCTCGTTTTTTCTTATTTAAAGCTTTTTCAGCCTTTTTCTGACTCTTTTTAGCCTTTTTTTGTTGGTCTCGACTCTTTTTTAGCTCTTTTTTGTGTTTTTTTGTAGCACTCTTTTGCTCTATAGATTTTATTAAAGAGGGGTCGTTAGTTTCTTTAATTCCAATTTCCTGTGCATTACCATGATAAACTAGTCCCAAAAAAACTAGAGTTAAAAATATTTTTTTCATTATGATATGGGTTTGTATTTATTTACAAATAAACATTCAAAAAGTAAGCCACAAAAGACCTAAACCAATTAATTAAAACCATTTAATATGTCTGCTGCTTTCTTTAAGGTATCATCCGTTTTCGCAAAGCAAAATCGCAGCACTTTATGGTCCAATTGATGGTCGTTAAACACAGAAAGCGGAATGGATGCCAAGCCATTTTCAATGGTTAAACGTTTGGCGAAATCTACGTCGTATTCTTGAGTGATTTCCGAATAATCCAACACTTGGAAATACGTGCCTTGAGAAGGTTTAAATTTAAATTTGGACTCTTTAATCAGACCTAAAAACAAATCGCGTTTTTCCTGAAAAAAACCAGATAAATCTAAATAGGTATTTGGATTTTGCATATAATCTGCCAATCCTTTTTGCACAGGATGATTGACACTAAACACATTAAATTGATGGATTTTCCGAAATTCTTCCATCAACTCTTTTGGTGCACAACAATAACCCACTTTCCAACCCGTATTATGAAACGTTTTTCCAAAAGAAGCCGTAATAAAACTTCTAGATTTCAAATCGGGAAACAAACAAGCACTTTGATGTTTTTCGCCATCAAAAACCATGTGTTCGTACACCTCATCACTCAAAACAATTATATTGGTGTTTTTAGTTAGTTCTTGAAGTTGTAACATATCGGTTTTACTAAAAATAGTACCACTTGGATTATGTGGGGTATTAATAATTATCATTTTAGTTCGAACCGAAATTTTCTGCTTCACCTCCTTCCAATTCACCTGATAATTTGGCGCTTCCAATTGGATAGAAACAGGTTTTCCGCCATTAATCAAAATAGACGGTTCGTAGCAATCGTAAGCGGGTTTTATAATGATAACTTCATTGTCTGGTCTTATAAAAGCGGCAATAATATCGTAAATAGCTTGAGTGGCTCCTGCTGTAATGGTGATTTCAGATTCTGGATGATAAGAACTTCCATAGAGCACATCGAATTTTTCAGCAGTAGCTTCACGCAATTCCATATTTCCAGGCATAAGCGCATATTGATTGTAACCAGAATTCATTGCTTTGGAAACCAAGTCAATCAATTTTTGATCACTTTTAAAATTAGGAAACCCTTGCGATAAATTAATGGCCTCATGTTTATTTGCCAAACCACTCATAACTGTAAAAATGGTGGTTTCTATGTTTGGGAGTTTAGAAAGATGCTTCATAAACTAAAGATACAAGTTAGGGGGATAAATTTGGTTCATTTTAACATCTTTTATATCTTGGTTTTTTATCTTTGAACGATACTAAATTAACTGATTATGAAATTCTTTAAAATTCTATTACTTTTTATTACGCTTCAAGTGTCAGCCCAACAAGGTGGCATGTGGATTCCTTCGCTTTTAGAGGGTATGAACGAGCAAGAAATGGCCGATCTAGGAAGCAAACTTTCAGCCAAAGACATTTACGATGTCAACAACTCCAGTTTAAAAGATGCCATTGGGCATTTTAATGGTGGCTGTACCAGCGAAGTGATTTCGCCTAAGGGACTGATTCTTACCAACCACCATTGTGGATATAGCCAGATTCAATCGCATTCATCTTTAGAAAACGATTATTTAAAAGATGGTTTTTGGGCCATGAATTTGAAAGAAGAGTTGCCAAATCCTGGGTTATTTATTGAGTTTATTGTTAGAATTGAAGATGTAACCGCTCAAGTTTTAGATGGCGTTACAGAAGCTATGACCGAAAAGGAAAGACAATCTGCAGTTTCTAAGAATTCTAACAATATAGAAGCTGGAGTTACAAAGGAAACTTGGCAAGACACTAAAATAAAATCCTTTTACAAAGGAAATCAGTATTTCTTATTTGTAACTGAGCGTTTTAACGACATCCGTTTGGTTGGCGCACCACCATCAAGCATTGGGAAGTTTGGGAGCGATACGGATAACTGGGTGTTCCCGAGACATACTGGCGATTTTTCGTTATTTAGAATTTACGCAAACAAAGACAACCGTCCTGCAGAATATAGCGAAGACAACGTGCCATACAAACCAAAGCACTTTTTACCAATTTCTTTAGATGGCGTTGAAGAAGGTGATTTTACAATGGTTTTCGGTTTCCCTGGAACTACAGACGAGTATTTACCAGCAGTTGCTATAGAACAAACTACCCAAAAATATAACCCAAGTAATATTGCTATTCGTAGAGCTGCTTTAAAAGTTATTGATGCTAAAATGCAGGAAAGTGACGAGATTAGAATTAAATATGCCTCGAAACAAGCAGGAATTGCTAATGCTTATAAAAAATGGCAAGGTGAAAATTTAGGGATTGAAAAAAGTCATGCTATTGAAAAAAGACTTGAGTTTGAAGCCAGTTTCAAGAAAGCCTTAAAAGAAAAGAATCTGGAAGATAAATACGGAAACATTCTTCCTGAATTTGATGTGTTATATGAAAACTTTGAAGCCATCAACATCAAACGTAGAAGTTTTATTGAAGTCTTTTTAGTGACGAATGAATTGATGGAAATGACTTTTAGAGCCTATCAATTTGAACAAGCTGTTACCGACAACCCGGAAATTTTTGATAGAGCGAAAGCTTCCACCGAAAGTACTTTAACCAAAATCCATAAAAACTTTGATGTAAGTGTGGATCGAGGTGTTTTTGAAAACGTGATGCCTTTCTATACTGAAAATGTGGATGTTTCTATTTATGATAAAACAGCCTTTACGAACTTGGATTCTGCTCTAAAGCTATTTGAAGGTACTTCTGAAGAAATCATAAAGAAACTAAATAAGGATGCTGCTTATGCTTATGCAAAACCATTAATTGCTGAGTTTTACAATACTTTAAATCCAGAATTTGAAGCAAAAAACGAACCTATTACGGCATTACAAACAGAATACATGACCGCGCTTATGAAGGCTTTACCGGATGCGAGATATTTTCCGGATGCTAACGGGACACTTCGTGTTACTTATGGCCAGGTTAGAGGATATTCGCCAAGAGATGCGGTTTACTATTCGCCGGTGAGTTATTTAGATGGTGTAATTGAAAAATATATTCCTGGAGATTATGAATTTGATGTGCCTCAAAAACTCATCGATTTATACGAAGCTAAAGATTACGGACAATATGCTGATGCCAATGGAAAAGTACCTGTATGCTTTCTAGGAACTAACCACACCACTGGTGGTAACTCTGGAAGCCCAGCCATTGATGCTCATGGAAATTTAGTAGGACTGAATTTTGATAGAGTTTGGGAAGGCACTATGAGTGACATGTATTATGATCCGGAAATTTGCAGAAACATTATGGTCGATGCACGCTATATTTTATTTATTGTAGATAAATATGCTGGAGCCAAACATTTAATAGATGAAATGAAATTGGTACATCCTAAACAAAACGAAAGCAAAACAAAAAGCAAGAAGAAAAAGAAATAGTTTAAACTGAAACTTATCAGTTTATAACAAGTAGACTTTATCAGACCTTTCAGATTTTTAAAATCTGAAAGGTCTTTTTTTTTAGATAATTTCCATCTTCTTCAACAAAAAGCTCGCATTCATATTTTGGCAAATGCCATCCTTAAACTTATAATCGAAAAAGAGTTCATCGTTTACAATTTGGGCATCAAAAAAGTGATTCTTCACTTCAGTCAATTCCTTTGAAATTTCACATAAACTTAAATCGTGTGTAGCAATAATTCCTGTGGCATTGCTCGCTACCAGTTTTTCAACAAACTTGCGGGAACCAATCGCCTTATCTGTACTATTTGTGCCCTTTAAAATTTCATCCAAAATGATAAAATAAGGTTCTCTAGCAATCTCGTCGACAATAAACTTAAGACGTGTTAACTCTGAAAAGAAATACGAACTGTCGTCTGTTAAAGAATCGGTAGTACGCATGCTTGTAATTAGTTTTACAGGTGCATATTTACTCGATTTGGCGCAAACTGGCAAGCCAGCGTTTGCCATCACTATATGCAAGGAAACCGTTCTTAAAAAGGTACTTTTTCCTGCCATATTAGCGCCAGTAACAATAAAGAATTCTTGATTATGAATGTTCAAGTTGCTATCTACTCGTTTGCTTTTGTCCAATAAAGGATGTCCTAATTCTTCAGCTTCAATAACCGTAGTATTCTCTACTATTTCAGGGAATACGTATTGTGGATGGTTAAAGGCATAATTTCCTAAAGAATTGTAAGCATCAAAAAATGAAACCACTTCAAACCAATTGGAAACTGTACTTTTATATTGATGGATCCATTGCTCTATCTTATACGCATTTTTTAAGTCCAACAAGAAAAACCCGTTTCCGAAAATAGCCGATATTAAATTATTCCGATTGTCCAAAGCATCCAAGTGTTTTGAAAATTGAGAAAAAATTTCAGACGCTTTTTTATGTTCTTGTTGAATCTGTGCTTGCTTACTTTTTAGTAATTCGGAAGTAAACGTTTCATTTTCTATTTGATTTAAAAGCAAAGCATATTGTCTAAAGGTATCTCTAACCTTGTCTGTATTACTCGCTAATACATTTATTTTTTTCAAGTAAATTCCAGTAATCAACAGACCTAGAATTAACCAATAACCAATAAAAGCCAAATCGATAATTTTAGACATTCCTAGTCCAATCATAATCAATGATAGCAAAGAAAACACCAGTGGAAACCAGGACATCATTTTAGGTAAAAATGATTTTTGGGACGTTAACCATTGGATAATTTTTAATGCTGGTGTTTCTGCTTGGATTAATGTGGCTACCGCAGAAAAATATTGACGCCATTCCGGTTTGTCCGCCAATTCCTTAATGGCGTTTTGCTTTAATTCAATGTCTTGAATGTCATTGGCCGTTAAGGTCTGAGCCAATTTTTCTGCCCCTTCATTTATCGTTGTTCTATTTAAAAACTGAAAGAAAGAGCCTCTTCCAAATAAATCGATATCCAAACTGTAATAATGTTGT
>NZ_DATGNO010000106.1:0-10398 GCF_035306705.1 Xanthomarina sp. | reverse complement strand
ACGCTTAAATGCCCTAACTCATGGATTAGGCGCATTAATGGGCATTGGAGCCTTGGTATTATTAATTGTTTTTAATACGGGTAAAACCGATTGGAGCCTGTTTAGTGTAATTATCTACGGACTTTCTATTATCATCTTGTTTAGTTCTTCAACCTTGTACCATGCCGTTCAAGGCAAAAAACAAAAACATTACTTTAGAATTATAGATCATATTAGTATTTATCTATTAATTGCTGGAACCTATACGCCGGTAGCTTTAATTGCTTTGGAACAAAGTAAAGGTTGGCCCATATTTTGGGTGGTTTGGGGAATTGCCCTTTTGGGACTGGTTCTTAAAATATTCTTTACAGGTAGATTTGAGGTTTTTTCTGTGCTGCTATACCTTATTATGGGTTGGCTAATAGTCATTGATTTTTCTAATCTTTCAGAATATATTGGAAGTAATGGAACTCTACTACTTTTTGCCGGAGGCTTGTTTTATACCATAGGTATTCTTTTTTATGCCATCCATAGAATTCCATTTAATCATGTTATCTGGCATTTATTTGTGCTTGGAGGTGCTATTTGCCATTTTTTATTGGTATTCTTTTTTGTGATATAAGTTAATTCTCAAAAAAATATTTTTCGGTAACTTTCTTTTTAGAATAGTAATCTTGTCCTTCCAATAAAATATAGTCTGCTTCCACACGTATTACGGAGAAATTGTTTTTTAGTTTGACAAAAATTCTATCTAAAAACATTTTTCGATTATTTACTGTAACATACACTTTTGGTTCAAAATTAGAATCTAGAGTCAGAAATAAAGAAGTGTCTTTGTTAGCAGTTAGGTACATTTCAAAAATATTTGCAGTTATATTTTTTATAATTAAACCGTAGGCCATACGTTTTTGAAGGCCTGTTAAAGGCTTAATTGTTCCTCCTTCTGTATAAACTATTCTATATTCATTTATAGGATTTTCTTTATCTATGGAGTCATTTTTAATATTTGCATCGTACACATAGGTGTTGTGATTATTGCTATGTTGAATATAAAAAAGTCGAGTTGGGGTTTCTTCAGGAGCCGGATAATTTTCTTGTCCTAAAACATAAGTTGTTGTTGAAAACAAAATAAAAATAGTGTAAAATAACTTTTGAAGTCGTTTTCTCATAATTAAATATAAGAGTTTTATTGAAGCAAATTTTTCAACAAGCTTGTTTATTTAATAGGTAGTTAAGTTTAAGCTTTAATAACATCCTGGTATTCCTCAAAAAAAGCTTCAAATTGGCTCATGTTTTTATTAAAGAATTCCATGACCACTCTCCAGGATTTTTTATTATGAATAGAAACAGATGCATCTAAAAGCACATAGACTCTAGAAATTTCTTTGTCATTTTCTAAAAAGTATTCTTCCTCGAAAATCGCCTCAGGTAAATATTCTTCTAATAAGATGGATTTTAAAGCCAATAGTTTCCCCCAATTATTAATACGATCTTCCAAATCGTCTTCCAGGTCTAAAGCAACTAATGCCTGTTTGGTGTCAAAATGAAATTTAAAACTAAAACCTTTTATTTTGGTATCGTATAAGGTCCATTTTGTAGGAAACGATTTCCCGAAACTGGTCCAAAATTCTTGTTTTAATAATCTGGAATCTTCTTTACTGAACATATTTTTTAAAAAATAGAATAAAGGTTAAAGATAATAGAAAAAAGCCATGAGAAAATAGGAATGGGATAAAAGACTGAAATCTGAAATTTCTCTATTTTCTTTATTCTATGTTCTCTGCTCTTAATTAAAACTATATCATATAAGCAATGGCCACCCCAAAAAATATGGCTAAAAGCTTAGACAAATTAAACTTATGTCCTTCGCTACTTTCAAACAAAATAACGGTCGAAATGTGGAAAAAGATTCCAATAACAACGGCGTTGATTAAATAAATATAATCCCCAGGGATAGCGGAGTTATTGGACACGAAAGTTCCAAGTGGGGTCATGGCTGCAAAGAATATTAAAAACCCTGCAATTTGCTTTTTACTGTAATTGGATTGTACCAAAAAGCTGGTAATTAAAGTAGCAATAGGGATTTTGTGGATTAAAACCCCGTAAACCATATCGTTGTGTTGGTGGATTGGAAAACCTTCTAAAAAGCTATGGATGCATAAACTAATAAATAACAACCAAGGAAAATGCGTACTGTCTTTATCGATGTGAATATGACCATGTTCGGCACCTTTAGAGAAAAATTCCAAAACTATTTGTAGTAAAATACCAAACATGATAAACAAGCCCGTTTGTTTGGCTTCTACATGATTGTACACTTCCGGTAGCAAATCGAATAGTGTTAAAGCCAGTAAAAAAGCACCACTAAAAGAGAGTAGAAGTCTAGTAAAAAGGCTCCGTTTTTTCTTTACAAAAAAAACAATTAAAGCCCCAAGAAGGACTGCTAATACGGGTAACAAGTATTTATTCATATTTATTTTTCATGAAAATAAAAAAACGTGTTGTTATTTGATGCTAAAAATAATAGAGGTTATTTAAAAACCATGATCAAGCGTTCGGAGGTGTTTTTATGGAATTTATGCAATTTATAATCGCCAAAAATATCCAACAAATAAACTCCTGCTTGTTCAAATAGTTCTTCAAAATCCTTTAAATTAAAAGCCTTTACACGTTCTTGAAATTGAAACGTTTCGCCTTTATCCTCAAAAGAAATGTCTTTAAATAAATAACCATCCTTGACATAGCGTTTTTGATGAAAATCGATACCATTCACTGTTTTTGTGTCTTCCGGCACCAGATTGTCTATCACAAAATCAATATTCATAAAATCGATTACCCCAAAACCATAGTCGTTTAGATCGGCATGAATGGCTTTGATGGTTCTTAAATTATCAATTTCATTCTCAAAATAACCAAAACTGGTAAACAGATTAAAAACGGCATCAAACTTTTTATTGTAAGGCTCGCACATATCATGAACCTCAAAATGCAAGTTCTCTTTTTCATATTGTTTGGCGTAGGCAATACTGTTTTCGGATAAATCCACTCCGGTTACATCAAATCCTAAAGTGTTTAAATACACAGAATGTCTTCCTTTTCCACAAGCCAAATCAAGAATTTTTCCATCCTCTGGCAGGTTTAAATAATCGGTAAGGTTATCCATGAACTCCTGTGCTTCCTCATGGTCTCTGTCTTTATATAAAATATGATAATACGGCGTGTCAAACCACGAAGTATACCACTGTATTGTGTTTTTTGTCATATCAACTTCCCCGAAACGGGGAATCTTTTTTATTTAAGGGTTGCTCCACTTTGTTGTCACTTTGCAGAGCCAGGCTTTTGCAAGTCGCTTTTTTATTTTATAAAAGATAAAACAAAATGAGCTCCAAACCCGAATCTTCGGGACAAAATCCCTAACCCAATTAATTTAAGTTGCCACAAAAATACTGTATTTTTGCATTCTATTTAATATCTGTTATGGGGAATAATTTTAAAATGGTTGCCAAGACCTTATTTGGCTTTGAAGAATTACTAGCAAAAGAGCTTACTCAACTTGGTGCTCAAGACGTAAAAATTGGCGTACGAAACGTGAGTTTTACTGGAGATAAGGGTTTTATGTACAAAGCAAATATAGCTTTGCGCACCGCTATAAAAATTTTAAAGCCTATTGAAACTTTTAAAGTGCGTAACGAAAAAGATTTATACGATAAAATCTACAACATGTCTTGGGGAGATTATGTAAAGCCTTCAGGAACAATTGCAGTAGATGCAACCATAAATTCTGAAGTATTTACCCATTCTCTATATATAGCCCAAAAAACAAAGGATGCGGTTGTCGATAAATTCCGTGATACCACAGGAGAGAGACCGAATGTGGATTTAAAATTCCCAGATTTAAAGATCAATGTACATATAGACAGAGAAGTTTGTAATATTTCTTTGGATTCGTCAGGAGATTCGCTTCATAAGCGTGGGTATAAAACGGCCACCAATATTGCTCCAATTAACGAAGTACTTGCCGCAGGTTTGGTCATGCTTTCTGGTTGGGACGGACAATCCGACTTTATGGATCCTATGTGTGGAAGTGGAACTATTTTGGCCGAAGCAGCTATGATTGCCTGTAATATTCCACCCAATTTAATGCGAAAGGAATTTGCTTTTGAACGCTGGGCTGATTGGGATGTGGAATTGTTTGAAAAAATTGAAGAATCGCTTTTAAGTAAAACCCGGGATTTTCATCATAAAATAATGGGTTACGATAAATCGCCTTCAGCAGTTGCAAAAGCTCAGGAAAACATTAAGAACGCTCATTTAGAAGAGTTTGTAAGTATTAAACACGAAGACTTCTTTAAAACCCAAAAAGCAGGTGAAAACAAGCTTCATATGGTGTTTAATCCACCTTATGGGGAGCGTTTGGATATTGACATGGAAGAATTCTATAAAAACATTGGAGACACACTGAAACAAAATTATCCTGGAACGGATGCTTGGTTTATAACTTCAAATTTAGATGCACTGAAGCATGTGGGTTTACGTCCTTCAAGAAAAATACATTTGGTAAACGCGAAGTTGGAAGCCAGATTTGTGAAGTATGTGATGTATGAAGGATCTAAAAAAGCGAAGTTTAATAACTAGTTCTCTTCTCGGTTTTCAGTTCTCTGTTCTCTGTTCTCGGTTTTCTGTTTTCTGTTGTATTAGAGAATGAGATTTCATTTTCAACTTCGAGTTCAACTTCAATTTCGAGTTCAACTTCAATCTTTTACTTATTCTTCTTATAAAAGGGAATCAAGTAAGAAATGTTATAGCCATAACCAAAGCCAAAACCTCCGCTGTCATAAGTTTTTTGAAAGCCTGGAATATAAACATTTTCAAAATTTTCAGGTTGGTCTTCGCTAACCATATATTTAAACTGAGCGTTTAAGCCCAAATATAAATTGTTTAATACTTCTACTTTCAATCCAATAATAAATTCCCCCCAAATGGCAGAAAGTCCTCCAAATTTCACACTGTCTTCTGAAGTAAATTGCGGCGTCCAATAGGGATCTTGTGAATAAACCCTATAACTGTTCAAAGTTTGGCTAAAGGTGCTGACCCCAACACGGAATCCACCATAAAGCATGTTTTCCATCCCATACCAATTGTCATAAGCATTATAATCTGCTCCAGCCTTAAAATAGCTTCCTGTAGTGGTAACGTCGAGATAATCGTTAATGCTTAGTTTTTCTTCGGTTCCAATTTCCCCCGCTACATACCATCTTCTGGTTAGTCTGTAGTCTCCACTAATCTCGAAGCCTTTATATTCGTCGTCTAAAAACGTTCTTAAAATTTTGCCTAAGTCGCCACCCAATCTCAGGCCGTAATTTTCCTTAAACTTTACAGTATCGATTTGTTTTGTTTGGAGACTATCGTTTTGTGCCTGAATAGTGGCACAAAAAAACAGACATATAAAAAGGGAACTAATGATATATTTTATAATGGATGTCTGTTTCATGTTCTACTGTTTGATTATCGTTTTCGGCTTGTACTAATTTTATCCATTTATCCCCATCGTCTTCAACTGTAATAACCACGTTTTCATAAATAGTTTTATAGCCGCAAGCTCGCGATACGAATACTTCTTTTCTAATATAACTTATGTTAATAGTATCCGGATTTCCCAATACATTACCGTTTTCTTCTAATTTATATCCTTTATAGAGTACATATTGCGTACTGTTTGCAGTTGTTTTTAAAGGTAAATAAACTTCGGCAGCATCTTTGGTGCCGTCATAACCTGGTAACACATTCGGGTCTGGGTGTCCAACTCCCATAACTCGTAATTTACTTACATTTTTAGGTGTGTTATCACTTGGTATGGCAATATCGTAAAAAACAACATGCATTTTTGGTGTTGTTTCCGTAGATTCAGAACAGATATCATCTTTTTCACAATTGAAAAAAGTAACACAGAAAACAAGTGTGGGAATTATAAAATATTTAAATTTTTTCATAGTTATTTTCTTATAAAAAGAAATCGACTTTGTTTATTCATACTAATAAACTAACTAAATAATTAACGTCTTTCCAAAAGTACAACATTTTCCACGTGATGTGTTTGCGGGAACATATCTACGGGTCTTACTTTTGTTATTTTGTAATCCTCCTTCATTAAAGCCAAGTCTCTAGCTTGTGTGGCGCTATTACAACTCACATAAACTATTTTTTTAGGTCCAATATTTAAAATTTGCTGCACCACATCTTTATGCATGCCATCTCTTGGAGGATCGGTAATAATAACATCTGGATGGCCATGGGTTTTGATAAAAGTGTCGTTAAAAACCTGTTTCATATCGCCCACATAGAATTCAACGTTTTCTATGCCATTTAATTGTGCATTCTGTTTTGCAGCCGTTATGGCATCTGGAACGGCTTCTACACCAATAACCTTTTTTGCTTGTTTGGCCACAAACTGCGCAATGGTTCCCGTTCCTGTATATAAATCGTAAACCAGTTCTTCGCCCGTTAATCCTGCATAATCCCTCGTTATTTTGTATAATTCGTATGCTTGATCCGAATTGGTTTGATAAAAGGATTTGGCGTTAATTTTAAATTTCAAGCCTTCCATTTCCTCAAAAATATGGTCTTGTCCTTTGAAACAAATAATCTCTTGATCGTAAATGGTATCGTTTGCTTTTTCGTTCACCACATACAGTAAAGCGGTTATTTCAGGAAAAGTTTCTGCTAGATGATCCATCAACAATTCTCTTTTTATTTGATCCTCTTTAAAAAACTGAACAAGAACCATGATATCACCCGTAGAGGATGTTCTAATCATTAAGGTACGTAATAACCCCGTTTGATTTCTAGTATTAAAAAACTCTAAATCGTTTTTAATAGCGAAATCCTTTACAGCGTTTCTAATGGCATTGGAAGGGTCTGCCTGTAAATGACATTTTTTAATATCCAGGATTTTATCCCACATCCCAGGAATATGAAAGCCTAGAGCATTTTTATCTCCTAAATCTCCATCCGATTGGATTTCTTCAAGGGTTAACCAGCGACTATCGCTAAAAGAGAATTCCATTTTATTACGGTAGAAATATTGGTTTTTAGACCCAAGAATAGGCGTTACTTCTGGCAATTCTAAATGTCCCAGTCGTATTAAGTTATTTTCTACTTCTTTTTGTTTGTAATATAACTGATGTTCGTAGCCCATATCTTGCCATTTACAACCTCCACAAACCCCAAAATGCTCGCAAACAGGCGTGGTACGTTTATCGGAAAGTTTATGAAAGGCAATGGCTTTTCCTTCATAAAAAGATTTACGTTTTTTAAAGGATTGCACATCGACCACATCGCCAGGAACAGCATTGGATAAAAATATTACTTTGCCATCGGCAGCTTTTGCTATGGTTTTACCTTTAGCACCCGCATCTATAACTTCTACGTTTGTAAAAATTTCTTTTTTAGTTCTTCTAGCCATGCTGCAAAAGTAAGGAAACGAATTACGATTTGCGAGTTATGATTTATGATTTTTTACACAGCCATATAAGAATCCTCTAGGATGACCCATTTTAGATGAAATATCCTTGGCGTTTAATAGATATATTTCCAGCATTTTGAATTTCTAATGCCTCATTACGCAAAGGCACACCATTCATCATGAAAAAAATAGAGTTTTAGTTTTTTACCTGCTCGACTTCTTCATTTTGGAGGCGATCAGTGAGAGGGTTTTGTTTTTTGATGTTTGTAGTTCACATCTAAAATCAAGTCGCAAAAAATTTTCTAGAGCCCTAGATATTTAGTAATTTTGCAATATCAAATAATGGATGATTTCTTTCCCCGCCTAAACAGATCGGGCAGGCAAAAACAGGAATTGTAATTATTAAATTTAAAAAGAAATAAAATGGCTGTTTTAGACCAATTAACATCGCAACAAGCAATTGATTTAGAGAACAAATACGGAGCACACAACTACCATCCACTTCCAGTAGTATTGAGTAGAGGAGAAGGAGTTTATGTTTGGGACGTAGAAGGAAAAAAATATTACGATTTTCTTTCGGCATATTCTGCTGTAAACCAAGGGCATTGTCATCCAAAAATTGTTGGTGCTATGGTAAACCAAGCGCAAACCTTAACCTTAACTTCCAGAGCTTTTTATAATGATGTGCTAGGGAAATACGAAAAATTTGCTTGCGAATTTTTTGGTTTCGATAAATTATTACCAATGAATACAGGAGCTGAAGCTGTGGAAACTGCTTTAAAAATCTGTAGAAAATGGGCTTACGAAGTGAAAGGAATTGATGAAAATGAAGCTGAAATCGTTGTTTGTGAAAACAATTTCCACGGAAGAACTACCACCATTATTTCTTTTTCCAACGATCCGGTTGCCAGAAAGAATTTTGGACCATATACCAAAGGATTTATAAAAATTGCATACGATAACTTAGACGCTTTAGAAGCCGAATTTAAAAGCAATCCAAATATCGCTGGATTTTTAATGGAACCTATTCAAGGGGAAGCGGGTGTTTATGTACCAGCTGAAGGCTATTTGGCCAAAGCAAAAGCTTTATGCGAAAAATACAATGTGTTATTTATTGCAGACGAAGTACAAACAGGAATTGCTAGAACTGGAAAATTATTAGCTGTAGACCACGAAAATGTAAAACCAGACTTATTGGTACTTGGGAAAGCTTTAAGTGGAGGTGCCTATCCTGTATCTGCTGTTTTAGCCAATAACGCTATTATGGATGTTATTAGACCTGGGAACCACGGTTCTACTTTTGGAGGAAATCCTGTAGCTGCTGCTGTAGCTATTGCTGCTTTAGAAGTTGTTAGAGATGAAAATCTAGCTGAAAATGCCGATAAACTTGGAAAACTGTTTAGAGCTGAATTAAATAAATACATTGAAACAACCGATTTAGTAGCTCTAGTTAGAGGAAAAGGCTTGTTAAATGCCATTGTAATAAACGACGATGAAGAAAGCGAAACGGCTTGGAACATTTGTTTGGCTTTACGCGATAACGGACTTTTGGCAAAACCAACCCACGGAAATATTATTCGTTTTGCACCACCTTTAGTAATGACTGAGGAGCAATTGTTGGATTGTGTGTCTATTATTATTAAGACTTTAAAGCAATTTGAGAAATAAAACAATCTGAAATATCTTATCAGCAGAGCCGAAAGATTTTAAACTTCTTTCGGCTCTTTTTTTTTGATTGATACCGCATGAACTAACCATACACTATCCATACACTATCCATGGAGTATCTATGGAGTATCTATGGAGTATCAAACACCCCTATAAACCCTTAAAAGGGATAATGATTCGTCTTGAAATGACTATGCAGGTTTTTAATAATGGAGACACTAATTTCACTAATTAGCACTCATGTGGTTAGATTAAATTGTAAATGAAATTATACCATACTCATAGGGAGGTCATAGGGAGGTCATAGGGAAGCCATAGGAAAGGTATGGGAAAGGTATGGGATGACCCGTTGTTTGACCCGTCCTAAAATAACTATACAGGTTATTACATAAATCCTGATATCATTATACAATTAAATTTCAAGTTTATAACATTAAGGTGCTAATAGGTGGAAGGGGTAACTGGGAATGTTTCTAAATACCCAAAAAAGAATCACGACCACTAAAATAAGTTTGGTCGCAATCGGTTTATGAAGTAAATTCTTAATGGTTCTATGGAAATACCTTATAGCAACAAACACATAACATTGGTAAGCTAAAACAACCACTAAAAAACCAATTAAATAATTGAATTTTAATCCCGTAAGGAGATTGCCATGAAGCAGTTGATGAATGGCTCGTTGTGAGCCACAGCCTGGACAATATAAATTGGTTGCACTATAAAATAAGCATTTAGGGAAAATAATGTTATTGGCTGGGTTCCAAAAATAAAACAGCGCAATAAAACTAGTTGTCAATAATACTATTAGAAATACAAGAAGGTTTTTATACTTAGTAATTTGCTTCACTTAGTAATATTCCAAATAGGGCAGCCCCAAAAATAAGTACATAAATCAACCAACCTAAAAGCGCGATTGCTATGGAAATAATGCCCCAGGTTTTTGCGTTTTTTGAAGCGCTCGTTGCCTTTTCATAATGCCCATCTTCGTATAACGCATTTACTTTTGTAGCATAAATAATACTGACAATGCCAAAAGGAAGGCAGCATAAAATGGTGCTAATTATGGCTAGAGCCAAATAACTGTTTGGTCTTGTTGGTTTTACTTCCATAGTATGTAATCATTGATTGTCTGCAAAATATCATAAAGCTATGAATTATGACATAATAGCAACATTTATTTACTAGTAACAAATATTTGTTTTTATTCTGCGTTCATCAGCGTGATCGTTTTTACATTCTCATGTTTTTATTTCCCGCTGACCCGCCTGCCGGATGGGCGCAGATATCCG
>NZ_DATGNO010000105.1:0-3474 GCF_035306705.1 Xanthomarina sp. | reverse complement strand
TACAAATTCTAAATGTCTTACATCTGAAAGAACATGAAGTCCATTTTTATTTTGACATTCTGCGGCTAGCCAAAAGACTTCGCTACATCCATATTGATCGAAAACTGGCGCTTTAAGTGATTTTTCAATAAAGTTTCGAGTTGATTCCGTTAGTGGAGCGGCTGTAACCCAAATGGCTTTAGGTTGATGAATTGCAATATTATTCTCATGAATATATTTTGCCAAGTCATAAACCCCTCCCACATATCCTTGAATAAATGCAGGTTTAATTTTATTTATTTCTGAAATAAAATCATCCATATCCTTCTTATCCATTGAAGAGCAATCTAAAAGGGTTCTTTTAGTTGGCCACCATTTTACTGTATTAATTACTTTTCCAATACCTTTCCGAACGTTCCTAAATACATAAGCTTGGTTTTCCCAAGGTTTGATGCCCCACCAATTTAAAGTCCGCCATCCATAAAGTTCAAGAGGTACATTTTTATCAAAGTAAACTTTCAAAGGAACACCTGTACTACCGCCTGTAGTTGATGCTCTCATTTTAGATGAAGGTATCTTGGGATTAATAAGCCTTTTCGTATTTTCTTTTAATGTAGCCTTTGTTATCAAAGGCACTTTACTCCAATCTTTTTCGTGCTTTAAATCATCAGGGTTAAATCCGTTATTATCATAAAACTCTTTGTAGAAAGGAATATTTTTATAAGCATAATTAACAATGGCTTTTCTTTTGTTAAAGTTTATAATATTTAATTCAGTTTTAGAAATGGAGTCTATCTCTTTTAAATCATTAAACTGTTTTTTATTTTTCAATAAATAAAATACCTTAAACGAAAATATTTGTTTTTTAAAATTCATTATTGAGTTACGCTGACAAAGAAATCTAAAAACTCTTCTGCGATTTTGTTTTCATCCAATTTATATCTAATTTCTTTAGCTTTGTTTCCTATTTTATCTCTTAATAAATAGTCATCAGCTAATTTATCTAAAGTAAATGCAAGTGATTCAACATCTTTCAAAGGTATTAAAAAACCATTCTCTCCATTTATGATGAGATCTCTAGGTCCAGCATTACAATCGAAACTAACGCAAGGTAGCCCTACTGCCATTGCCTCAGTTAATGCATTTGGAAACCCCTCAGTTATAGAAGTAAAAGCAAATATTGATGATTCTTTAAGCCAGTCAACAACGTTGTTTACTGTACCTTTAAGGATAACTCTATCTTCTAAGTTAAGTTCTTGAATTTGCAGTTCTAATTGATTTCTGAGCGGGCCATCCCCCAAAATAATTAATTTCCACTCTCTATTTCTTAATTTGGAAAATGCTTCTATTAAATAGTGTTGTCCTTTTTCTGGTATCAAACGGCCAACATTAATTATCGTTGTATTATGCTTTATTGTTTCGTTCTCATTCCTAACTTGAACTGGATTATGTATTATCCTAATATTTTTATTTAATTTTCTTTCTTTTATATAGTCTCTAGCTAATGATGTTTGAGCAATATAACCGGTTGCATATTTATATGTAAGTCGTCTAAAGAAAACAATATGCTTTGGTAGTTTGTTTAAAGGATTTCTTCTATCAGAAATAAAAATGTTAGCATTTAAAAAACTAGAAGCTAAAATGGTGAGAATATTGTACTTTTCCATAAAGCTTAAAACAAAATCTGGCTTTTCATTTTTTATTAACTTTCTAAGTCTAAAAAAAGTTTTTAGCTCTGAGAGTTTTTTTGATAAAAAATTATTGTTTTCAAATCCAATTCTATGGATGGTGACTTTTTTATTTATAGTGAAGAAATCATTAGATTTAGTAAGTATGATTAGATGTGTATCTATATTTTTTTGAGAAAAATTGTTTGCTAGAATACTCATTACTCTTTCTGCACCTCCTTGTTTTAAGGTGGGGATGATTAAAAGTATTTTCATTTAATAAAGTCTTTAGAAGTAATATCTTCTTTTAATAATATTGTTATTAGGGTTGTTGAATTTATGTTAAAATAACTTTTTATAAACTGTTCTCTATACACATAAATATTTCCTAGAAGGTTTAAAGCAAAAACGACTAAAAGTATTTTTGAAAACTTTAAAAACTTACTGTAAAAATCATATTCCACGAGAAGAAGTACTAAAAAGAAAAACTGAGCAACTAATATATATCTGTAATAGGTGTCTGGTGCTGAGTAGAATAAGTTTGATACTGCAAAGCTAGTATAAGTTAGGTTTCTAAATATAGACTTTCTATTTATCGTTATAAAAAGGTAAGCCCAAGCAAAAAATGTCCACAATTCATAAAAAAATATTTTTAAATAATTATTAAAATTACCGATACTAAGACTATTTTCTATAAAGTCTTTTTCTCCAAGATAGCTTTCTGCTTTGTTTTGTATTGCAGAAGGTAGCTTTAATTGATCAGCAAACTGTAATAATAACTCACGGGGAGTAATAATAAAGATAAAAGAGAAGATGAATAGAAATTTATAGAAATTATATCTTTTAGGAAAAAGAATAAAAATGAAATAGAAAGGGAGAAAAATAATAGAACTAAAATGTATTGCGATTGCTAATATTATATAAAGCAATCCTTTTGTTTTATTATTATTTATTCCACTACTCAAAAAACCAAGTAATATAAACGAAAAGGCCAGGTAGTTTCTAACTCCAGATATCAAATGGTCAATTGAAAAAGAAATTAATATTAATGTTAGAAAGATAAAATAATCTTTTGTTTTTAAATTGTTGTGATTTGTAAACTTCCTAAATGAGAATAACCAAATCCATACAGTTAAGGCTGTAATAAATAGAAACAGAAACTGTATTGGAATACCTGACTTTGAAAATAAATACAGAAGAGTGTAGAATAGAAAGTCTGGTTTTTCAGATAAGAAAATGAAAAAACCTTGAATATCTAAACTACTCAAGTTTTCATACAATAAGTGGTAATAAGCTTTATCATTACTTTCTCTTGGAATATATAGAAAGCTTACAATTCCAAAAGTTAACGAAATTAATATGAGACTACTGTTTTTATTGCTATATAAGTCGCGCAATATTAATGGTAATGAGAGTATAGGACTCAACAAAAACATCAGATATTTTCCAAAACTCTTACTCATTTAGTAATAAATCTCTCATTTTCTAGCTTTAAGAGTAATTTCCTCTTCTCCTCATAGCTCATCCCCTTGGAACCAACATCATATTGTTTTATTTTTTCAACAAACGCTGAAGTTTCACCCACAATTCTGGCAGGGTTTTCTGCAACAATTTTGCCGTCTGGGATTGATTTCGTGACGATGCTTCCTGCACCAACAATAACATCATTGCCAATGGAAACACCAGGCATAATCATTGAGTTATTGCCGATATAAACATTGTTTTTAATTTTTACTTTCCCGAAATAATCCAGTTTTGGATATTGATCTCGAAAAACCCAACCTCCTCCGTGAGTAAATATTTTTGTACCAGAAGTAATTTGTACATG
>NZ_DATGNO010000104.1:0-5242 GCF_035306705.1 Xanthomarina sp. | reverse complement strand
TATTGATTGGCGAATTCTCCAGGAAAACTGAAGATGGAATATATATTTTAAAAGGCTTCTATAAGAACGGTAAAAAAGACGGTGAATGGATAATTCAGGATGCGGATGGTACACCAAGAGAGATGGTTACTTATAATGAGGGAACTAAAAATGGACCATTTAAATACTATTATTCAAATGGCTCATTAAGAGAAGAAGGAAAATATAAAAACGACCAAATTGTTAGCAGTGTAAGGTATCATACTAACGGAGAAGTTGTTGAGTAATGACCACAAAATATTAAGAAATAAATTTTAGCCCTATCAGACTTTTTTAGTCAGATAGGGCTAAAAAGTTCTTGTCAATAAATCGGTGCGAAACGTAATACTGAAATCCAAACGTCTGTGATAAGTCTTTTGTGATACTTTTAATCCAGGTTCGTAGGTATTCAAAATAATACTATTTCTCACTATGCGTTTATTGTTGATAAGCATTGCAGTTTTATACTCAACTGTGGGTGCTTCCATTAATGCTCAAGGGCATTCTTTTGAAAAAGAAGTTGAGGCCATCATTGGAGTGGTGGATATAATGTGATTAGGAGCTTTGTGTTGGATGGAAAGCGTAAAGTCGGTTACATCTATTTGCCATCGTTTTATACTAACGGGGACGAACACGGCAATTATATGCCCGGTTGTTCCAACGATCTTGCCAAGGAGCTGATAAAAACAAAGCGAGAGGGCATTGAAGTTTTAATTCTTGACATAAGGGGTAATGGTGGTGGTGCTATGGTCGAAGCTCTTATGAAGAAAGTAGTTTTGAATATCTGCCTGGTACTATTCGTTGCAACTGCCAATGTAAAGGCTCAGGCTCCCGGTGAAGCCGTGGAGTACATGAATCAAATGGGTAATTCTTTTACGGAGTTGAAAGACGAAACCTGGAAATACTTGAAAGCCGTAACCCGGGGCCAGGGAGCAAGGCGGGTTGAGAAAAAACGGCAGCAGCTGATTCAAGAAGTTAGGGCCAAAAAGAATGAAGTCAGCAAAATGACAGGTTTTTATTCAGATAACTCCTTAAAGAATGCGGTATTAAGCAAGAGGCATACGTGTTGGATGCAATAAACCGTGCCGATGTTAATGCCATGGAACAAAATATTAATGTAATGCTTAGCTATTCAGAAGAATGCATGGCAAAACTGGATACTTTAGTCAGGTACAAGGGAGATGGAGCCCATTTAGCTTACAATTAAATTGATTTAAAACCCAAGTATTAATTTTATGAAAAATCTATTTACTTTAATTTTTGCCTTTTGCACAGTTTACTGTTACAGTCAAATTGAAAAACCAACAACAAAAGGAAATATTGCTTTAGGAGGAAATGCCGGATTTGCGTACAATAGCGGAAGTAGTGAAGCTAAATTATTCTTCTCAGGAGAAGAGGTGCAATCGCTCGAATATGACCAAAAATCTTTTGGGTTTTCTTTTGAGCCTACCTTTGGGTATTTTGTCGCTGATGGACTTGTAGTTGGAGTATCTCCATCATTTTCATACAACAAACAAGAAGCTTCCGGTTTATTACATACTTCAAATGCTTATTCAATTGGAATATCTCCATTAATTAAATATTATTTTAATAACGGTCTTTTTTTAGGTCTTGAACCAGGTTATCATTACTCAGTATCTGAACAAGAAGGTGTTGCCAATAAAACAAAAACCAATCTAATTTCAATTAATCCTAGCTTTGGTTATGCTATTTTTATTAACTCAAAAGTATCTCTAGAACCCTCAATAGAATACTCTTTTGAAAAAACTTTACGGAAAAATGAATCGGATTTTGATAGTAAGAATAATCGGATCCTATTCAACATAGGATTTCGTATATTTTTATAAAAAACCTGCCGGGAAAGTCGATAATTCAAGGGGGGTAGCCCGCTTTAACTATTGTGTAACCAGAGATTAAATTCACCCGCAACCCGCCACTGGTCATGTTGCCACACATTTGGGAAAAGTCCAACAAATGTCAAGGATTTTCAAAAGATTCCGACTAATTCCAAGAGATTCCACTACAACTTAGAAAATTCCAACTTCCCAGGCGGGCAATCCCTGCTTGGGGATTTTTCTTACTTTTACAATACGTGGCAGACCGAATGCTTACCTTGGAACCTATGTGTTGGAAGGAGTGACAGTGTATGGGGATGCACCTGATGCACCTATAAAATATGAAGATACAAACAACCATGTATTTGGATGTTCCAAGTGTCCAACATCCGACTCAGGGCCAGGTGCAGCTGGAGATCCGGCCATCCAAGCCGGTTATCGGTGGAGTGCAGCATTAAACCATTGGATCTCCCATTAAAGACCAATAGGGTGGACATCATGAAATTATTGTGATGTCCGCTTTTCCCATATTTGATTTTTAAATTTAATTAGAATACTTAACTAGGGTTTTATGAAGAAATCAATATTTGTAATCATCCTGATAATGCTTATGCCTGTATTGTTAACTCTGTTGGGAATAGTTTTATTTGGCAGGATGAATCAACCTTTCGAAATAATGTTCACCCTTTCGGTCGTAATTTCATTTATTGTTTCTTTGTTTATACTTAAGTTTACCGATCTAATTAAAATAATTCATCTCAAGAGGCCTAAGATTCGTCCATTATTTCTTTATCTAATTGCGGTAACATTATACTATTTTTTAATTGTATTGGTTTTTCCGGAATTTACTGGTGGTAACGAAAAGAACTTTTTTTGGATTCGTTTGCTTCGTTTACTTTTTTTAGCGCCCGTACTTGAGGAGGTGATATTTCGAGGAGTAGCGATTGAACTCCTTCTAAACAGGAACTACCCCAAATGGGGAATAATTGGTTTGACTGCGGCAACTTTTGCGTTAACGCACTTATCCCCAGAGAAAATAAGCATTTCTGATTTGCATTTCCTTGCTGTTGGAGTTTTGACTGCATTAATTTATTTGCGGGAAAGAAATCTTATCTATTCCATTATTTTTCATTCAATGCTCAACTTACTTTTCTTCTTATTTTAAATACATAAACAAATCGATAAAGCAGTAAAAAAAAATCGGGAATGGAAGGAGATTTCTGTTTTCGGTAGAACGCACGTTTTTTTTGAACATTTAAAAGACGAACATATGCAATTTTTATAAAAATACTACGATAGTCAAAAAGTCAGTATAGCCGTATTGATATATCAGCTAAATTTTACGCTCTTTGATGACTGCGATAGCTGCTATACCTTGCAGTGAGCCGGATGAATGCTTCTTCTTGTTTTTATCTCAGCCTTTAAGGCAAAATTCTTTCAACTTAACTTTTAGTCCGATTATTGGGGAGTATTATAGTATGGCGGTGGAAATATTCTCCCTTATACAAATATGGTATATGTAAACTCTCATGACAATCAAGTTTCTGGAGTTATTGAAGCCACCTTAAATGCTGTAGGAATGGTTTGGAATGGATTTGCCTGGGTATATAATAGAGTCGCCAATTAAAGGCCCTAAAACAGATGAAACTTATTTTTTATCAACAACTTGAATTTCAAACATATCGTTTAATTTCGGTTAAGTTTCATCTGTTTTTCATAAATGAATATTCTTAAAAATAAATGAAAAATAAATTTTTCCCACAAAACATCTCTCAAAGCTGCATATTCATATTATTTTTCATACTCGTTGCAGGTGGTTTTTCTTTGTTATTTGCTAAAATGATCGCCGATGACAAACTCCTTTTACACATTTATTTTTCCATAGGAAGTGCCATCCTCATTTTATTAGCACATTGGAAAAACCGCTTTTCAAAAGAAAAAATCAAATATGATTACCGAATAGCAAAGCCTCGCATGTTAATACCACTTCTTTTTGTATTGATAATTTTTCATTTCGGAGTATTGTTTCCTGTTTTCAGAGGTCTAATTATAGGGGAATACACCCCATATTCAATGGCTTCGTTAGATAATATTATAGGTTACGCCATTTTAGCTCCTGTCTTTGAGGAAATTATTTTCCGAAACATTGTTCTAAGAGGGCTTTTGACTAAGTATTCGGGTCAAAAAAGCATAGCAATTTCTGCGATATTATTTGCTTTAGTGCACATAGATGTTTCCAATATTTACTGGGGTCAAGTTATTACTGCTCTCTCTTTGGGATTATTTACAGGTTGGCTTTTTTATAAAACCGGGAGAATAGGATTGTGCATTATTGTGCATTCGTTTTCAAACTTAATGGTTATAACATCAGTTTCATTAGAAAATTATTTGCGCACGAACTTTCCCCAAGACTTTTTCCCTATAAGTATTTATTGGCTAATGATTGTTTTTGCCACCATTTTAGTAGCTTACTTATTATTATATACCAATAAAAAAATAACATTTCTCAACAAAACATAGACTGTTTGTTTTGCTTAGATTGGTGATTATTTATTAAATATCTGGCCCCATAACATGGGTTGGGGCAATCACCAATAGCGTAACAAGGGCCGGAATTTTTCGGCCCTACTTAAATTAATTGACATGAAAAAAACATTAAAACTTTTGTCATACACCCTCTTTATAGTTTTTATCTTTTTAATTGGAAACGCATTATTTCTATTTCTTTTTGGAACAGTGCCCATGATTTTAGGCTACTCACCGTCTCAGTTTTATCATTTAATTTTGGATGGCCTTAGCTTTATTGCACTAATGCCCATAGTATTCTTTTTTAAAAAAAGGCATAATATTTCTTTTGAATTTAGGTTTAGTTTTAAACAAATAATTATAATGTTCATCCTGGGCAGTTTGTTATTTGTGGTTGTAAATCCCTTTTTAAAACCTATTGATTTTATTAATTCACTAACAGACGAACTCATAAGAATAGAGACTCCTCTTTCAAAGTCCGTCGGATTAATCTCTTTACTATCAGGCATAAATATGATAATAATTGCCCCAATCATTGAAGAACTTGTTTATCGGGGAATTATTTTTAACTATTGCCGAAAAAAGACTTCACTTCTTTGGGCAGTTTTAATTTCAGCATCATTTTTTTCTATTGTTCATTTTAATCCGGAAGGAATAATTTTTCTTCTTATTTATGGGGTTATGTTTGCCATAGTATATTACAAGACAAACAATCTGCTTATTCCAATACTTCTACACAGTTCTATTAATGCCATTGCATTTTTTAGTGAACCCTCAACGATTGGGTTGTCAACAGAAAGCCTTTTGATTTATTTGGCAATTTATCTTGGAGCTTTAGCAGGAGCAATATTTATCACTGTAAA
>NZ_DATGNO010000103.1:0-25481 GCF_035306705.1 Xanthomarina sp. | reverse complement strand
AGTGAATACTGCGTTTAAAATATTTTGCTCAGAAAGTGCTTTAGTATATCCATACAAAAAACAGCTTTTTGTTTTATAAGGTCTGTTTTCATCAAAAACATCATCGTTTTTAGTTTCTATCACAGCATTTGATGAACTCATGTAAATCAATCGTATATTTTTATTCAAACAAGATTCAATAGCCATTTCAGTTCCATGAACATTTGTGTTGTAAACCAAGTCTTGGTTTTTATCACCTATAGAAATAATACTAGCAGAGTGAACCAAGATACTTGTGTTTTCAATAAGTTTTTCAATAGAATCTTTGTTCGTAACATCGCCTTTAATCCAAATAAGGTTGGGATGATTTAGCTTGGGCAAGTTGTTTTTATATAAAGCTTTTACATGAAAGTTTTGTTCTAAAAGAAGTTTAATTAAACAAGTTCCTAAATGACCACTTCCTCCAGTTAGACTTATTTTTTGCTGTTCTTTCATTTATTGGATTATTGAGTAATTAGCTTTCGCCAAATTAGCTAAATAACCTATTAGCTCAAAATATATAAAAATGAAATGTTAAATTAATTGTAATTACAACACAATATTAAGAAATCTATAGTATTTTATAATAAATCAATGCGTGTAACTGTTAAAATGTCAGTGACTTTTAGTAAATTGCATATGAAATTTAGACACTTCACTTCTTGATTTTAAAGAACATTATTTGACAGGTTCTTTATTAACTAAAATTATTAATTTTAAAACAAAAACATCATGGGAAAAGAAAGTAGTACGTTATTAGGAATCTTGGCAGGTACAGCCATTGGAGTTACTTTAGGAATTTTATTTGCACCAGATAAAGGTTCAAACACAAGAAAACGAATCGCTGACGAAGCTGCTTCAGCCAGAGATAAAGTGTCTGAAAGTGCACATCATTTGCGCGATAAAGTAGCAGATACTGTAGCTAGTAAAAAAGAATCCTTAGACGAACAAATAGAAAGCATTGTTAGTAATGTAAGTCATAAAACAGAAGATGTGATTACCACTTTAGAAAAAAAACTGAGTGAACTTAAGGACAAAAATAAAAAATATCAAAAATCTTAATTTGAATGAATATTTTTGAATCTATAAACCATACATCTGGAAAGATGGCAGATGCTGGAGAGACCTATGTGCAAAAATCTCAAGAGTATTTTAAACTAAAAGTTTTTCAGCAAATTAGTGTTTCTATTAGTTTAGTAGCTAAAGTACTAATAATTGGAGGTCTGCTATTTATTGGCTTATTTTTCTTGGCTTTTGCTTTAGCACTTGCTATAGGCGAATGGCTTGACAACTTAGCTTTAGGCTATTTAATTGTTGCGTTATTATTTATAATTACAACGGTTATAGTTTATTATAAGAGAGCGTTTATTAACAATAGAATTATAAAAAGTTTATCTACTAAATTTTTTGATTCGTAAACTTATGAGGCGTCCAGCGTTGTTTTTTAAACAAAAAAAGGAACGATTAAGGATGTTTGATGCAAAAGGTAATAAATAAGAATACATGAAGCAGTATCAGTCTTTTAAAGACATAGAAACAGAATTAAAGCAACTAGATTTAGAGCGAAAAATAGCATGGGAGGAAATAAAGCTTTTAAAAAGTGAATTTCAAGAAGACATGAAACCTGCAAATTGGATACAATACGCTCTTAAGATGGCTGGTAAATATGGTTTATTTTTAATAGCCAAGCGGTTTTTTAAATAGTAAAACATTTTATAAATAATGAGAAGGAATCGATAAAAGGTTTTTTTATCCTAAAATATAATCAAACAAAAGTCATGTTTTTTTTAATAGGATTAAATCTCAGGTTTCAACTTTTAATCGGTTAAAAACAAAAATTCTTAAAATTGGGTAAATATGGATAGCTAGTTGGATTTTTTTTCTGAATAGTTTTAGAGCTAAAATCTAATTTAATTGAGTCCGTTTTTAATTTGTTGTATACATATCTTTGAACTTAATATTATTAAAAATACATAACTATGAAAACCCTTAAAACACTCATAGCAGTTTGCCTTCTACTTATAACAGTTGGAGTAACTGCTCAAAACGACAAAGACAAACAGGTTATTTCCGATGCCGAAAATGCCAAAGCCACATTATTGGAGAAAGATCCTGGAATGGAAAAATTCTTCGATACGTCTGCCGGATATGTTATTTTTCCAAATGTTGGGAAAGGAGCATTAATTATTGGTGGTTCCATGGGAAATGGAGTCGTTTATGAAGACGAACACATTATTGGAATGGCCAATTTAAAGAAATTAAGTGTGGGTCTGCAGGTTGGAGGAGAATCGATAATTGAAATTATCTTTTTTGAAACTGAAAAAGCCTTAGAAAAATTTAAAGAAGGAAACTTCGAGTTTTCTGCTAGAGTTTCTGCAGTAGCTGCTGATAAAGGAGTATCCAAAGATGCGAATTACAGCGATAATGTTCTGGTTTTTGCATTGCCTACAAAAGGTTTAATGGCAGATACCTCGGTTGGTGGACAAAAATTTGAATATCATCCGTTTAAATAAAAATTAAAAGTTTAAAGTGAAAAGGTTGGCAATATGTCAACCTTTTTTAATTTAAAGATAAGTTATAGCTTCAAAATTAACCTATTACGTTAAGTTATACTCGCTTTAAGTTAAGCTAAAGCGTATTAAAACACTAGTTTTATCATATGGAAATAATAGAATTTGATGTTTTTGTAATAGGAAGTGGAGTGGCAGGACAGCTAGTAGCAAAAAGTTGCGCAAAAGCAAATTTAAAAGTGGCTATTGCCGATAACCGCGAATATGGCGGTACTTGTGCCAATAGAGGGTGTGATGCCAAAAAAATACTTTTGGGTCCAACAGAAGTTTATCAACAAGCTATAGATTTAAATGAAAAGGGCATAGCATCTATTCCTAAATTAGATTGGAAGCAACTCCAAGATTTTAAAAGGGAATTTACAGATGGAATTCCAATGGCAACCGAAGAAGCTTTAGAAAATCTAAATATTAAACGCTATCACCAAGCGCCTAGATTTATTAATAATAGAACCCTTTCTGTAGAAGGGAAAACCATTCTGGCCAAAAAGATTGTAATTGCTACAGGTCGAATTCCTAGAACACTTAGTTTTAATGGAAGCAACTTATTGGAAACGAGCGATTACTTTCTGAAAATGAAACAGCTTCCAGACGAGATGGTTTTTATTGGAGCAGGTTATATAGCCATGGAATTCGCGCATATAGCGGCTAGAAATGGGAGCAAAGTAACCATTCTAGATCATGGAAACACTGCTTTAAAAGGCTTTGATACCGATTTGGTTTCTGATCTGATTGCGTATTCTGAAAAAATGGGAATCCGTTTTATTTTTAATGCAAGGGTTAGTAAACTAGAGAAATTACAGAAGAATTATAACGTTGTTTATCAGTTAAATGGTGAAGAAAAATCGTTGGTAACGCGATTGGTGTTTAACACGGCAGGAAGAGTTCCTGCTATAGATTCATTACAATTGGAAAAAGGAGACGTAGCTTTTACTAAAAAGGGAATCTCAGTAAACAAGTGTTTTCAGAATGTTAGCAATCCAAATGTATATGCCTGTGGCGATGTTTCAGATCATAGTTTACCCTTAACACCTTTGTCTATAATAGAAGCTCAAGTCGTTGCAGATAATATTATTAACGGTAATAAGGAACAAATGGATACACCGGTCGTTCCTTCAGTAATTTTCACCCTTCCAAACTTGGCAACTGTTGGTTTAAATGAAAAAGAAGCAAAAACGAGATATAAAAATATAACGGTAAATTACCAAGTAGTTCCAAATTGGTACAATGCTAAAAGAATAAATGCGTCGATTTATGCCTTTAAAATATTAATTAATAAACGAAACAAGCACATTGTTGGTGCTCATATTCTAGGACCAGATGCAGCTGAAACTATAAACTTATTTGCTATGGCTATTCAGAAAGAAATGACAACAGACGATATTAAAAATATGGTATTCACCTATCCTTCATGGGCAAGTGATATAAAAAGTATGATGTAATATATGATGACTAAAACCAATTCAAATAAGTTTAAAATTAAAGACTTGCCTTCGCTAATGGTTGAAACTTATAAAGCGTGGGATGCGAGTAATCCGTTTAGATTAAGTGCTGTTGTTGCTTATTACGCGGTGCTTTCCATGCCAGGATTATTGGTTATTATTATCAATCTTGTTGGATCTGTTTGGGGAGCAGACATTGTTCAAGGCAGATTAACAGACGAAATATCACGAGCCTTGGGAAGCGATGCTGCAGAATCCATCCAAACTATGATGTTAGAAACCCAAAGCGCTGATAAAAGTACCATATCAACTATTTTGGGGATTGCTACTTTAATTTTTGGTGCTACAGGAGTGTTTTATCATTTGCAACTTTCGCTCAATCAAATTTGGAAAGTAAATTCAGAAAACACCATGAGTTTTGGAAGGATGCTAATAAGTCGAGCAAGAAGTTTTGCCTTTATTTTGGCTATAGGATTTTTACTTTTAATAAGTTTTTTGGTTACAACGGCTATATCTGTTTTAAATGAATACATACAAAGTCTTATGCCAGAACTTATTGTTTACATAGCTTTTGTATTGGATTTTTTAGTTTCGGTAGGAGTTATAACCGTTTTGTTTGCTATGATTTTTAAATTTCTTCCAGACGCGAAAATTCGTTGGAAAACGGTCTGGATTGGAGCAATGATTACTTCTGTATTATTTGTTTTAGGTAAATTTTTGCTAGGACTTTATTTCGGAAAGGCTGATCCAGGATCAACCTATGGAGCGGCTGGAACCATTGTGTTAATTTTGCTTTGGGTCTCTTATTCCTGTTTAATATTGTTTTTTGGTGCCCAATTCACATGGGTTTATGCCAAACGTTATGGTTTGGGAATTCAATCCAACATAAAAAATAAATAATCATCTTATCTATTTAAATTAGAATTTATGTAAAAAAACACCCCTAATTTTTTAATTAGGGGTGTTTTCTTTTTACTGGTCTTTCACTATTAATAATAGATTCTACCAATTTTCAATTTCATTCTTTAAATCTTCTTTTGTTTTTCCGGTTTTTTCTTGGAGTTTACCTAACATTTCGTCAAACTTTCCTTCGGCATAGGTTAAATCGTTATCAGTAAGTTTACCATATTTTTGTTTAAAGTTACCTTTAACTTGTTTCCATTTACCTTCTAATTGATCTTTGTTCATGATATTTTGTTTTAAGTTAATATTATTATCTAAATGCAAATTAGGCATACTATGCTGTTTGTCTTAACTCTAATAATAAAATTCTTGCACCAATAACTTTGTTATAATTATAGTTCTTTAAGAGTAATATTTTTTCTGATTGTGTTAAACAAGCCCAAACTATAGTTCCATATTTGGATGTTCCTGGATTTCTATTTTTAGGATTGGAAAAACACGTATAATTTGTAAAACCGATATAATATGGCTATTTCAAGTATAAAAAATAATGATCAATATAAGGCGCTACAAGATAAAGGATACAGTAAAGAAAAAGCTGCTAGACATGCCAGAACGCCAGATTTTGTAAATAAACGAGAAATGGCAAAACCATACGAAGAATGGACAAGAAGTGCTTTATACCAGCAAGCAAAGTATATAGGTATAAAAGGACGATCTAAAATGGATAAAACGGAGTTAATACATGTTTTGCGTGACAATTAAATTATTAACTTTCATAAAAAACTATACAGTTATATTTTAAACTATCAATTCCTCATCTATGATTAACGCTAAAATTATACGCCAAATATTTTTACTTCTATTGATAATTTTGATGGGTGCATTAATTTTTCGGGAAATGATACCTTATTTTTCTGGGGTATTAGGGGCCATTACTTTTTATGTTTTACTTAAAAAATTAATGTCGAAACTGGTAAAAAGAGGATGGAGTCCAAATTTGGCAGCAATCACTTTAATGATTTTCTCGTTTGTTTCCATATTAATACCTATTGCAGGAGCTATTTTAATGCTGGGAAATAAAATAGGTAAAGCAGCCAATAATTCCGAGAAATTAACAAAAGTCATTAAAACACATTTGGCAGATTGGGAGAGTCGCTTTGGGTTCAATTTTAGTTCGCAAATAGATGCCTCTGCTATTTCTAGTTGGTTATCAACCCATTTGACAGACTTTGCAGGAGGAACATTTAATACCGTTATAGCCATAGCTATTATGTACTTTTTATTGTACTATATGCTTACCAACCGAAAAGAACTTAGAGAAACCTTAATGGATTATATTCCTTTAAGTAGAAATAACTTAAAATTATTAGGTAAGGAAACTGGACAAATGGTTCGTGCCAACGCTATTGGTATTCCTTTGGTAGCCATTGCACAAGGCATAGTTGCCCTAATAGGTTTTTTGATTTTTGGTATTGAAAGTCCATTTTTTTGGGCCATAATTGTAACTATTGGTTCTATGATTCCGTTTGTGGGAAACCTTTTAGGAACCATACCTGTTTTTATTTTAGCCATGTCCAATGGAGATGATTTTCAAGCATGGGGAATACTTATTTACGGGATTGTAATAGTTGGAACAACCGACAACATTATCCGTTTGTTTGTGCTTCAAAAACTAGACAATGTACATCCGTTAATCACTCTTATTGGCGTAATTGTTGGAATTCCTTTGTTTGGGTTTATTGGTTTAATTTTTGGTCCTTTATTAGTTAGTCTCGCTTTAATAATAGTGAAAATTTATAAAAAGGAGTACGCTTCTAATAAGGAGGATACACTCTAAATTATTAAAATCCTCATTCAAAATAAATTTCATTCCAATACCATTTTATAGTTGGTTTGGATCAATGTTTTTTTGCATAAAGGCAAGATTTTAGTTTACAATTATATAATTTGCATTATCATATATGAAAATAAAAAGCCCAGGTAAGATGAATGTAGCAGAACAAATAAGATTAGAAAACATAGCAGATACGAATCATGAGATATTTGCACTTCTAAAACAACGATACAGTCCAAGAATTTTTAAAAAGGAGCCTATTAAAAACAGGCATTTAAATCAGCTTTTTGAAGCCATACGCTGGTCTGCCAGCTCCAATAATTTACAACCTTGGCGCTTTATCTATGCGGAAAAAGGTTCTGAAGCTTATAATAAAATATTTAATTGTTTTAGCGATTTCAATAAATCTTGGACAAAGAACGCTCCAGTTTTGATGCTTTCGGCGTATAAAGAAAAAACAAACGATGGAAAGGAGAATTTTCATGCCTTACACGATCTAGGTTTAAGTTTAGGCCTCATGACGGTACAGGCTCAATATTTAGGAATAGCTGTGCACCACATGGCCGGATTGGACTGGAAAAAAGCTCAAGAAGTGTTTCAGGTACCTGAAGGCTTTCATATTTCAACAGCAATTGCTTTAGGATATTATGGAGGAGATTTAGAAGATTTACCAGAAGATTTACAACAACAGGAAACCGCAAATCGCGAAAGAATGTCCATTCAAAAGTTTGCCTTTAAGGAAAATTGGAATCCAGAAGCGTAATTATTATAAAGAGTAGCAAAGCAATTGGTAAAGAACTAATAGAAACTCTAAAGCTTGATGCTTTTATTAAGGAATTTAGATGTACAAACAAGATGGATTCGGGATAAATATATTAATGAGAATCTTTAAAATAGACTAATTTAAATACATGAATTGATTCAATGTGAAGTGGTTGTAGTTTTGTAAATGAATATGTGTTTTTAAAACAAATATATTTTTGAAACAAACTTCAAGATTGTTTTTTTACTTTTAGTGAAAGTTGCACTTTCAAAATAAACACTAAAACAGGTTAAGAGATGGATGTGGAAATTATTTTAATGTTTTCAGTGTTACTACTAACTGTTATCCTATTTATTTTTGAAGTTTTCCCTATAGATAAAATCGCCTTTTTTATAATTGTTTTACTTATTCTATTAGGACTGGTCACTCCTGAAGAGGGAATTAGCGGTTTTTCCAATAGTGCTACCATTGCTGTTTTGGCTTTAATGATATTAGCTATTGCCATGGAAGAAAATGGCGTAATTAATTGGCTGACTTCAGGAATGAGTAAAGTAAAGTCGTTGCCACTATATGTTATGGCGCCCGTTTTTATGTTTGTTACTGCTGGTATTTCGGCATTTATAAGTACAACAGCTGTGGTAATTGTTTTTATTAAAATGATTAATCAGCTATCGGAAAAATATAATATCTCTCAATCAAAACTCTTATTGCCTATTTCGTTTGCAGGTATTTTAGGAGGATCTTGTACTTTAATGGGTACATCTACCAATTTAATTGTTAATTCCGTTTCAAGTAATCTAATTTCCCAGAAATTAGGGTTTTTCGAATTCTCTCTTTTAGGTCTAATTTTTCTAGGTATTTCGATCGTGTATCTCACTTTAACTTTGCGCTGGTTGCCATGGGGAAAACAGCAAAATATCAATAAAGATTACCAGATTGATAATTATATAACAACAGTTAGGGTAACGGAAAACTCCAAGTTGGTGGGAAAAAAAATTCATGAAAGTTTTTTGCACAACAATCCAGACGTATTGCTTTTAAAACTAATAAGAAATAACCACACACATAATTCTCCGGGAAAATACGTGACACTTAAGACAAACGACGAATTAATCTTGATGTGCGATCTAGAAAATCTGTCTCGTATTAATAAGTCGGAAAACATGAATATTTACGATAAGGAAAATTTAAATATTCAGGAAGAACCTCCAAAATTAACTGATCCTGAAAAGGAGGAGGATTTGGAACAACGGGTTTTTGTAGAACTTCTTATGTTGCCTGGCGCATCTTTATTAGGAAAAACCTTAGGAAATTTAAGATATTTCATGATGCAGGACGCCATTCCTATAGCCATAAAAAAACGTAAAACTTTGGTTAACGTAAAAGAAAGAATGGTGCATAGTAGCGAAGATAAGTTAAGTTTAAAAGCTGGTGATCGGCTACTTGTTGAAATTTCAAAAGAAAAACTTAGCGCTCTAGACACCATGGAAAATGTGGTTGTTTTGCAAGAATTCGAAAATGTAACTAGAACTTCTAAAATAAAAAGATCTTTTTCGTTTTTTGTGCTTTTGTTGGTAATTGCTTTGGCTGCGACTGGAGTTTTATCGATAATGGTTAGTGCTTTAACAGGAATTAGTATTTTGTTGGTTACAAAAAGCTTGGATTTAAACACTATTTATAAGAAAGTTAACTGGCAAATATTTTTTCTTTTAGCAGGAATGATTCCTTTAGGTGTGGCCATGCATAATACGGGTGCCGATATGTGGATTTCAGAAAAACTATTGGGATTCTTAGAAGGTCAGCCAAATTATATTATTATAGGAACCTTATTTCTTATAACTATGCTTATGAGTGGCGTGGTAAGTAATAATGCCACAGCTATTATAATGACTCCCATTGCAATATCTGTAGCTTACGAAATGGGTTTAGATTATAAACCATTTATTTTATCTGTTATGTTTGCTGCCAATTTTAGCTTTTTTACGCCAGTTGGATATCAAACAAATACCTTAATTTATGGAATAGGGAATTATAAATTTCGACATTTTTTATGGATTGGAGGAGGCTTAAGTCTTATATTGTGGCTTGTTGCAACCACTTTATTAACTAAAATGCTATAAACAATTATACGTATATGAAAAATAAATTTTCCATAGAAGATACCATCGTTAAATTGTGGGACAAATTAGATGGTTGGTTAGAAGCCTTTATTTTAAAATTACCAAATCTAGCCATGGCTATTTTAATCATGGTTCTGTTCTATTTTTTTGCTCGAGGCGCAAAGAAGATTTTTAGAAAGTACCTATTGAGAAATATTAGTCAAAAATCAATTCAGGATATTATTGCAAAAATGGTTTTCCTAATTGTTATCTTAATTGGGTTTTTTATAGCTCTAGGCGTGTTAGAACTTAACAAGGTTTTAACCAGTGTTCTTGCTGGAGCTGGAGTTATTGGTCTAGCCATAGGATTGGCTTTACAAGGAACAATAAGCAATACATTTGGGGGTTTAATATTATCGTTTATGCCCAAAATTAAAATTAACGATTATATTGAAACAGACAGTGTTAAGGGATTTGTGTCCGAAATTAGTTTACGCAGCATCGTACTTCGCAGGCCAGATAATAATTACGTCATTATTCCTAATTCTAAATTTGTGGACAATGCCTTCACTAATTATTCTCTAAGTCCAAGAAGTAGAATTTCGGTTACTTGCGGTATCGGTTATGAAAGTAATTTGCAAGAAGTTGAAGATCTGGTTTTACGTGTTATTTCTGAAAATTTTGAGCAAAAAGAAGGTGAAGAAATCGAGTTTTTCTATACTGAATTTGGGGATAGTTCTATTAATTTTATGACCCGTTTTTGGATAGATATGATCAAAAGTAAGGAAATGTATGCCGAAACGCATAAAGCTATAAAACTCATTAAAAGTAATTTTGATGAACAAGGCATTAATATCCCTTTTCCAATACGAACATTGGATTTTAGTAAAAATACCATGCACATTAAAAACAATAACGAAGAACAAAAAGAATGAATCATTGAAGGTCAATCTTTTAATTAATCTTGGGTTTTTTGTATTAGGAAGGTTGTAAAATCTTTTTATACAATTTTATTTTTGTCAAATAATTGATATATATTTAGAAATCTATAATTAAAAACATAGAGATATTGAATATCAATGACGCTTTTTGTAAAATATAATTTCGATTTGGTATGTAAAACCCTGTTGACCGAGAAACTCGAGGCTTTAGGTGTTTCCTACACTTTAGGTAGTATTGGAGAGATACATATAGACAAAACACTTACTGAAGAAAAATTAGAAATTATATCTACTTCTTTAACGAAGTATGGAATTGATATTTTAACAAACCCAAAAGCTACTATGGTTGAACGTATTAAAAATTCCATAGACGAGTTTCTAAGAGATAAGGATTTGCGTGCTGTTAAGTTTTCGACCTATTTGGCAGATAAACTGCATTATTCTTATCCGCATTTATCCACCGTTTTTTCCGAAAACACATATACATCTATAGAAAATTACATCATTCTAAAAAAAGTAGATGTTGCAAAAGAACTTATGTGTACTACTAATTTAACCCTAACAGAAATTGCTTTTCAGTTAGATTATAGTAGTGTTGCTCACTTGTCCGGACAATTTAAAAAAACAACTGGGCTCACGCCAAGCGCTTTTCAGCGAATAATGAAAAATAAAAACACTACAACCAACTTAAGTTAATTAAATGAACGATATTATATTAAACATAGCGTTGGCGGACGACGATGAAGACGACAGGATGTTGTTTAGTGAGGCCATAGAAGGGATAGATATAAGAACAAAACTCTCACTCTTTAATCATGGGCAAGAGCTTATGGACTATCTTAATTTACCCAATGTTATCTTGCCTAGTCTTGTTTTTCTAGATTTAAATATGCCTATAAAAAATGGTCAACAATGTTTGTTGGAAATTAGAAATAACCCCAAACTTAAAGACTTGTGCGTGGCTATATATTCCACTTCCTCCTCAGATAAAGATATCGAGGATACTTTTTCAAATGGGGCAAACATTTATGTAAATAAGCCCAATAACTTTACTAAATTGCGTGAAGTGGTAGAGAAAGTTCTACAACTTAATTGGCAGTACCACACTTCCAATTTAAATAAAGAGACTTTTCTTTTCCGTATTTAAAGCTATAAGTTACTATGGATTTTAAACAGGTATATACTTCTTCAAAAACATATATCATTTTATTAGTTGTTGCTTTGGCACTGCTCATATTCTCGACAAGTACTACTTATAAACAAATTATCCGTATGCAGAAATCTTCTGAAACGGTAAAACACTCCTTACAAGTGTATAATGGCATAAGTAAACTAACAACCCATTACACCGAAGCCGAATCTGAAGAATTTAGAACAAACATTTTAAAAACTGAAGGTGCTAGCCTGATTTTTAAAAACTACAAACTAGAAGGACAAGCAATTATAGATAGTTTAAAAATTCTTACCAGCGATAATCCTTCCCAATTAAAGAGATTAGAGGCCGTAAATGTTTTATTGAACAGATTAAACGAACAACTTCAAGAAGTAGACGATTCTCAGTCTCAGGTTAAAGATGGAATTACAGTATTAGCTCAAGAGCAAAAAATGAAAATTAACGGCACTCTACATCATATTCGAGATCTAAAAATCGAAATGCTTGATGAGGAAGAGAGTTTAATGCAGGAAAGAAAAGCCAATTACGATTCATATAAATCTTTAGCTCCCATAACTTTATTGCTTATGGCGGTTTTTGCACTTACTGTTTTTGTTATTTCTTTTATAAGAATCTATAAAAATAAAAGACGATTTCGAGAGTCGGAAGCTTTTTTAAAAAGCGTCTTGGCCACAACCGACAATGTTGTAAACTACTATGAGCCCATTTTTGACGATTCTGAAAATATAGTCGATTTTCTTATAGTATTTGCAAACGATTGCAACCGAGATTATTTTGGTTTAGAGCCAGATGAGATGATGGGCAAAACAGTTATTGAAATTTTTCCATTTTTAAAAGAGAGTGACGCTTTCAATCATTTTAAAGTAAGTTACACTAATAAGGAAAAAGTAAAATTTGAGATTGAAATGAATATGAACAATTCTCAAATGTGTTTTCAATGCTTTGTAACGCCATTATCAGGAGGCATTTTAATTACCGCAAGAAATTCTACAGTCGAAGAAAAAGCTAAAGAAGTACAGTTGGCATTTAAAAAGAAGTTAGAAAATAAAAATCTAAAACTATTAGAAAATCGCGCGTTCTTAGGAAATATTTTTAAAAGTATTTCGCATGTGATAATGAATTTCAGAAGTATTCGTAACGGTCAAGGTGAAATTATCGATTTTGAAATTTTATTTGTAAACGAAAAAATAAATCCTCTTACTGGCGATGTTCCTGAAGAATTAATAAACAAAAAAGTATCTCAAATATATCCACATATTTTTCAATCAGGCATTTTTGAACATTTAGTAAATGCCGTAGAAAATAACAAACCTGAAACTTACGAAGTATCACACCAAATAAACGGCAAATTATTATGGTTTAAGGCTACAGCCATAAAATTGGGTGATGGCGTTACAGTAACCTCTAGAGAAATTACAGACGAAAAAGAGAGAGCAGATCAATTAGTTAGTTTAAACGAGCAGTTGGTTATTAGAAATTCAATCCTAACCGATGCTGAAAATATTGCTAAAATAGGTAGCTTTCTATGGTATATGGATTCGGATATTTTAGAGATGTCAGACAACTTTTTTCATATGTTAGGTTACGAAACCAATGGATTTGAGCCTTCATTTAAAAAATATAAAAACTTTATTCATCCAGAAGATCTAAGTTTTGTAGAAGATATGTCTAGGCAATCTTTATTAGACCTACTGCCTAAAGAATATACCTATCGCGTAATTACAAAAAGCGGTTCCATAAAGTATTTTAAATCCAATGAACAGTTTATAAATAAAAATGAAAAAATTGTTATGGTAGGTGTGGTTCAAGATGTTACCGCTACGCTAGAAGCTGAGGCCAGTTTGCGTAAAAGCAATCTAGAGCTTAAGCAAAGTAATGCCGAATTAGAATCCTTTAATCGTGTGGCCAGTCATGATTTACAAGAGCCACTTCGAAAAATCCAACTCTTTATCTCAAGAATTGAAGATAAAGAAAACAATCAATTTTCAGAAAAAAGTAGAGAGTATTTCGAAAAAGTCAAGAATGCGGGAAGCCGAATGCAGTCTCTAATCCAAAACTTATTGGCTTACTCTAGAATAGATAGTAGCGAAACAGATTTTGAAAAAATCGATTTAAACTTGGTTCTAGACAAAGTGTTGGAAGACCTAACGACACAAATTACCGATGCCAATGTTAAAATTGAAATTGGAAACCTTCCGGAAATTAAAGGTGTGTTTTTTCAGATGGAACAATTATTCGCAAACCTTATTTCCAATGCTATTAAATATAGAAGTCATACCGAAACTCCCTATATTAATATCCATTCAGAAAAAATGCCAGCTTCAGGTTTACCATTAAACAATGTAAAAACCCATTCTTTTTATTATAAAATAACAGTTACAGATAACGGTATAGGATTCGATAATAAGCATGCGCAAAAAATATTTGAAGTCTTCCAACGCTTGCATCAAAAAACAGAATATACGGGAACAGGAATTGGTTTGGCCATTTGTAAAAAAATTGTAGAAAACCATAATGGCTTTATTTATGCCACTTCAAAACTAGGAGAGGGAGCGCAATTTGTTATTTTATTGCCTGTTTAAATCTCCGTTTTTCACCGGTTTAAATCCGAAATATTCTTCTTTGTAATTTATAAGAAAATTTAGCAGTTTTCCATTTAAATAATGTCCAAGTCTTCATTTTGTATTTAATTTAACAGCTTTTTGCCTAAAACCCTATAGTTCTATAACACAAAACAAAAATTGTGTAAGGGAATATGAGGGTGGTGTTACGACCTTTATAATCAAGTTGACCAAGCGTCTATTTATAAAACAAAACACTATGAAAACCACACATCTAAATTCAAGTACTATTAAATCCATGTTAGAGCAATTGCAAACTAATTTTGGAGGGAAACTTTTAAAAGATTTAAAAGAATATACCTTAACAATAGACAACAAAATAGGAAAAGGAAAAATTAAGGGCATGTCATTAAAAGGAGGAATCTCCTATCTTGAATTCGACATGCTTTTTTATCACAACTTAATGTTGTCTATTAGTATTAAGGACAAGAATCCTATTTACTTTACCTATTGCTCAAAAGGAAGCATTAGCCATAGCTTTGGTTTAAATGAAGAAAAGCGCACTTTAGAAAGTTACCAAACAGGTATTTTAACTAGTCAGACAAATAAAGAGCATGTATTGTATTTCGCTAAAGACAAACAATTACAAACCACGTTAATTACTGTACAAACCACCAATAAAGGAAGCATTCCAGGGAACAATGATTTAAAGGAAAAGCTTATAGAAACATTTTATAGTCAAAATAATTCTGAAGACTACGTTTATATTGGTTCCAATAATTTACAGATTGCAGAAAAAATAGATCAGCTAAATGCCATTTCACAAAAAGGCATTGTAAGAAGTCTTTTAATTCAAGGTTTGGTTCATGTTATTTTAGCTTTGGAAATTCAACAGCATGCAGACGATTTAAAGAATCCTCAGCAAGAAACAGGGTCTTTAGTACCAAGGGAAATTGATACTATTAAAGAGGTGTCAAGATATATTAATAAAGACTACGAAAACCAAATTACCATCAATCAATTATATAGCCAGTTCGGACTTTCCCCATCAAAACTTCAAGAAGGTTTTAAATTAATGTATGGACATACAGTTACCGAATATATTAGAGAAGTTCGTATTAAAAAAGCTGAAGAATTGATAAAAAATACAGACATGAATATCTCAGAAGTGGTGTACTCCATTGGTTTAACAAGTAGAAGTTATTTTTCTAAAATTTTTAAAGAGAAATATAACTGTAGCCCTAAAGATTACAAATTTGCTCAAAACAGTATGAGTATTTCTGCTTAAAATTTGAATTTACAAAATACAAATTCATAAGCACAAGATTAAAAACAAAAAATATTTACCATAAAACAATTAACCCTTTGCCCATTATGGTTCCGGGCAAGAATTTAATCTTTAGGGTTAAAGCACGAGCTAAGTTTTTTGGATATTTGAAGTAGTATTAAAAAATTGTTTAATTAAAATTATAAATTATTATGACTAATAACGGAAGTACAGGATTAGGAGTTTTAGCCGGAGCAGCAATAGGTGCAGTTTTAGGTATTTTATTTGCTCCAGACAAAGGAAGTGTAACCAGACAACGTATTGCAGATCAAGCCGAATTGCAAAAACAAAGGTTATCGTCATCAGCAGCTGATTTAAGAGATAAAATTGCAAGCACAGTAAGTGCCGAGACACACAATTTAGAAGATAGAGTAGAATCTATAGTATCTGATGCCAGTTATAAAGCTGAAGATGTTATTACCACTTTAGAGGCCAAGTTGAAAGATTTGAAATCTAAGAATAAGAAATATCAAAAAGCCTCTTAAAATATGAATGTGTTTAATTCTATAGGAGAAACCACAGACAAAGCTACAGATATTGGTGAGACATATTTTAAAGCGTCTCATCAATATCTTAAGTTAAAAATATTCCAACAATTAACCCTGTCAGTTAGTATGGTTACAAAGTTGGTTGTAATAGGTGCTTTTCTGTTTCTCGGACTTATATTTTGTGCTGTGGCTACGGCTATGGCCATTGGTGAAGCCCTTGAAAACTTACTTCTTGGATATCTAATTATTGGAGCTTTTTTTCTATTTACTGCTATTTTAATATATTGGAGTAGAGCTGCCATAAATAAAATTGTTCTGCAAAAAATAGGTGATAAGTTCTTCTCTGAGAAATAGTATATAAATGAATTTAGAATAATTATCCAGATAATATGAAGCCATCTTATACAAATTTTAAACAAATTGAAACCGATTTAAAACTTCTTAATTTACAGCGTAAAGTATCTTGGGAAGAATTAAAGCTGATTAAAACAGAGTTTAAAGAAGATTTGAGACCCTTTAATTGGGTAGAAACCCTAATAAAAGGAGCTGGGAAATATGGTGTATTTGTTCTGTTTAGAAAACTCTTTAGAAAATTATAATGTTGCTAAATTATTAAAAACCATGAATATTTTTGAAGCTATTAGAGACGATCACGATACCCAAAGAGATTTATTGGGAAAACTTGTAAAAACCTCTGGAGATACAAAAAATAGAGATGAGATTTTTAAAGCGGTAAAAAATCAACTTCAAGTGCATGCAGATGCCGAAGAGCGCTATTTTTACAAGCCCTTAATAAGTAATGATATGATGCAAGAACATGCCAGACATGGAATTGCCGAACATCATGAAATAGACGAGTTGATAGAACAACTTGAAAATACGGATTACGATTCTTCAGCTTGGCTTAAAATTGCCAAAGATTTAAAACACAAAGTAGAACATCATTTAGAAGAGGAGGAACACACGTTTTTCCAGTTGGCCGGAAAAGTCTTTAGCCAAACTCAAAAAACAGATCTTGCCAAATCTTATAAAAAACACATGACTTCAAATCTTTAAAAGATTATTTTAAAAACATTTAATTTAGTGATTTTTTAAAATAAAAACACATAAAAAAAGATCAATTTATTGATTTTAATAATATAAATAAGATTAATGCCTTTAATTTAATTGCGTTAATCTTATTTTTATTTGAACTAATCGGAACACATTTATAGAGGTACTTTTACTATATAGATATCTGGATTTTCTTCAGGTGTTAAAGATGTAAAACAGCAGACATCTATAAAAAAGACTGCTCATAATCCTTATACATATTATTATGGAATCATACACAAAAGAAGTAGGAAAGAAGCTAAATGCTTTATTAGAGAAAAATTATGATGCCGAAAAAGGCTATAAAAAAGCTGCAGAGCACACAGAGCATACGGCTTTAAAGAATTATTTTAGTCGTAAGGCTGCAGAGCGTTATGATTTTGGTCACCAGTTAAAAAATGAAATTCTTAATTTTGGTGAAGAACCAAAAAATAGCGGAAGTGTTACTGGAGCAGCACATAGAACTTGGATGGATGTGAAAGCAGTTTTTTCGGCTGACAATGAAGAGTCCATGTTGGAAGAAGCCATTAGAGGAGAAAAAGCATCTGTTGAAGAATATAATGAAGTTTTAAATGAAACTAATTTGCCGCCATCCACAAGAGAAATTGTTATGAATCAGAAAAACACCATTTCACAAGAACTTAATACCATTAAGCGTTTGGAAGATTTAAAATAAAATCAGATTCTTAATCTTATTATTAAAAGAGATACTTATTGTAAGTGTCTCTTTTATTTTTGGCATCAAAAAGCAAGTGCTTTTAAAAGGGAGACTTTGGTTTATACTTCCTGTCAACCCGACCCGACTTCGCCACTCAGGCTGGCGACTTCAACTTCAACTTCGATTTCTGTTTCAATTTTATTTTTAAAAATGTGTTTGAGTTAAAGGAAAGTTCGATACAGCAAAACCCGCTCAAAACAAATTCCGATATTTATAGTATAGAAATCTGATAAACAGTTTCTTAAATATTAACCCTTAAAAACAAATATTATGTTACGTTGGACAATCACCTTTATTATAGTTGCTTTAATCGCCGGAATTTTAGGTTTTGGAGGAATTGCTGGAGCAGCTGCCGGAATTGCTAAAATTTTATTTTTCATATTTATAGTGTTGTTTATTCTATCACTATTTATGGGACGTAAAAAAATATAATCCTCTAAACCATAAAACCATTTATTATGAGAAAGTTACTTTATATATTTTTATTTTCATTCACTATGTCTTTGGTATTGCCAAGCTGTAGGGATCAAAAATCAAAAGACATTGAAGATGTTGCAGACGATGTAGGAGATGCAGTAAAAGATGTTGCAGACGACGTTGGAGATGTGTTTGATTAATAAAATTTAAAACACAAAAAAGAATAGTTAGATTAGTTAGTTTGGTTAGTAGTGAAAAACAGATAGGCATTCTTCAAATACGCTTGTCTGTTTTTTTTAATTTAAAAACTTAAGTTATGAAACAAGAAAGAAGCGAATTAGATCTGATAAAAAAATATCAAAACAGAGGTTATATCAGTAATTTTAGATGTGAAAACGGTCTTTTAATAGAACTTGATAGTAAAAGGGAATATCGGCCAAATCAAATCACCATTTTACGAGAACATAGATTTGAAGGAATGAGTAATCCTTCAGATATGTCTATTTTATATGTTATTGAAACAAATGACAAGTTGAAAGGATTGGTTACTTCAAGCTATGGCGCCAATAGCGATACAAATGTGGGTGAATTTTTTAACGAAATCCCAAAGAAAAACGATCGTTCTAATGAAGATATTTAAATTCAGTAAAAATCTTCAAATCTTTCAATTTAGAAGTCTTTGTGCTTTTCTTCCGATTCTAAAAGTTTAGAAATTTCAGATGGGGATTCAATTAAACTAAAAACCTTTCCATTGGCCAGAATAGGACAACGCAGAGTTTCTGGATGATTTTGAAGTACCTTAATCCAATCATTCTTGTCTAACGATATTCCAGTGGTATAGTTTTTTCTATAATCAGGATGTTCTTGATTAACAAGTTTTGAAAGGATGGTATTTAAATTTTCAGAAATTTCTAACCATTGCATGCCGGTAATTTTTGTTTTCGAAATATCCACAGCCAAAATCTTTTTGTTAGAAGCTTGAAGATATGCATAAGCTTGCTTTCCTAAAGTGGTCTCGGAATGGTAATAAAGTATAATCTGTCTTTTGTTTGTTGCAATCGTTCCCATCGTTCCCATAAAGTTTTTTTTAAACATGTAAAGATAGTCTATAATTGGGCTAGAAGCTAACTGTATAAATAATTAACTTAATTCATTTAAGATGGTTCTAAAATCATGATCGAATTCTTAACGCAAATTGAATATACACTTATAGAAGGTCTAATTAAAGGAGTTATTTATAATTTTTAGGCGCAAAAATTAGATATAAAACAAAGCTATTTAGCAATAACAACTTTTAATGAGGTTTGAGAGGTGATTTCTTTTAAAATCTCTATTTTTGCATAAATAAATTACAAGTGTATTATGTCTGAAAAAATAGAGAAAGTTAAGTGTTTGATTATAGGATCTGGACCTGCAGGATATACTGCAGCAATCTATGCCGCTAGAGCTAATATGAAACCGGTTTTATATCAAGGAGAGCAGCCTGGAGGTCAATTAACCACAACTAATGAAGTTGAGAATTTTCCTGGATACCCAGACGGAGTAACAGGACCAGAGATGATGATAGAATTACAAAAACAAGCCGAACGTTTTGAAACAGATGTTCGTAATGGTTGGGTAACACGTGTGGATTTTTCTGGCGATGTGCATAAAGTTTGGGTAAACGATACCAAAGAAATTCATTGCGATACTGTAATTATTTCTACAGGTGCTTCAGCTATGTATTTAGGTTTAGATTCCGAACAAAAATATTTAAAATTAGGTGGAGGTGTTTCTGCTTGTGCCGTGTGCGATGGCTTCTTTTATAGAAACCAGGAAGTAGTAATTGTTGGAGCAGGAGATTCTGCTTGTGAAGAAGCACATTATCTATCTAAACTTTGTAAAAAAGTAACCATGTTGGTTAGACGCGACGAGTTTAGAGCATCTAAAATTATGGCTGCTCGTGTAATGAATACTGAAAATATCGAGATTCTTTACAACACAGAAACAGATGAGGTTTTAGGAGATGGGCAAGTAGTTACTGGAGTGCGTGTGTTTAATAATAAAACCAATGAAAAGCATGACATTCCAGCAACAGGATTTTTTGTAGCTATTGGACACAAACCAAACACAGATATATTTAAAGACTTTTTAGATTTGGATGAAACTGGATATATTATTAATGTTCCAGGAACCTCTAAAACTAATGTAGAAGGTGTTTTTGTTTCTGGAGATGCGGCAGATAATGTGTACAGACAAGCCGTTACAGCAGCAGGAACAGGTTGTATGGCAGCGTTAGATGCAGAGAGATGGTTGGCAGCGAAAGATTCTACTTTTGAAGTGTCTACTTCTACCTATAATTAATTAGAAATTTTATATAATTTGAAATCCGGAAATGAAAGTTTTCGGATTTTTTATTTTATGAAACGTAATAAACAACTTGGTTGTTATTCTGAAAAAGAATTGAAAAGTCGTATTTTGTATTGAAATATCTCAATAGTTAAAATGATTAGAAAATATTCAAATAAAGATAAACCCGAATTAATTAAACTGTTTAGGCAAAATACGCCAGAATATTTTGATCCATCAGAAGAATCCGATTATAAAAACTATCTGGAGAACGAAGTTGAGGATTATTTTGTCTATAAAGAAAACGCCAACATTATTGCAGCTGGAGGAATCAACTACTTTCCTCAAGAAAAGCTAGCTAGGATTTCCTGGGATATGGTGAATCCTAATTTTCAAGGAAAAGGAATTGGAAAAGAACTAACTCAATACAGGATTAATTATTTAAAAGAGCATCCGGAAATTGAATTAATTGTTGTTCGAACGTCTCAGCTTGCCTATATGTTTTATGAAAAGTTGGGATTCGAATTGGAGTTTGTTGAAAAGGATTACTGGGCGAAAAATTTTGATCTCTATCAAATGAAATTAAATAATAATACAGAACCAAAATTAAAAAACCACCCCAATCTATAAAAGATTGACATGGTTTTTAGTTTTTGAGTGGAGATTAATTGTTTACTCCCTTTTTATAGAACCAGAAACACCATCGCTTTTTTCAACTATTTCTGGATTTCCAACATATCTAATATCTCCACCGCTAGAAGCTTTTGCAGTAAGCTTTTTAGAAGTGTTTACAACAACATCAGCACCACTTGAGGCTTTTACTTGAGCGTTTAAGGTAATTAGGTCTTCGGCTTCAATAGAGCCTCCGCTAGATGCTTCAGCAATAAAGACGTCTGTTTTACCTTTTAATTCCATATCACTTCCACTTGTTGATTGACAAGAAATAGAAACTGCATTTATGGTTAATTCCATGTCGCTTCCACTGGTTGTGTGTAATTCTATATCTTCCACTTGAATAGTATTTGTTGAATATACCTCGCTACCACTTGTGGCTTTAATAGAATTCAGGTTTTTAAAGCTCAACAAAACTTTCTTTGAAGCAGAGTTGCCAATATTATCCGTAGTGGAAATAATAAGAACATCATTTTCAATGTTTGTTGTTATCAGTTCATGTAGGTTTTCGTCAGCTTCAACCGTTAGGCTTTCTGTATCGCTTTGAGTCAGGATTAACTCTAGCCCACGACTTACTTCTACCGAATTAAAAGACTCTTTTATAGATCTCTCTTTAGTAATTATTTTTCCATTTCCATTAATTCCCATTCCGAAATTTCCGTCGAAATTACAGGACATCATGACGATGGCAAGGATAATGGAAGCTAATACTTTTGTTAGTGTGTTCATAATTGTTCGTTTTTTGATGGTTCCTCTAAAATTTTTAAATTCAAGAAGATGGATGATTAGTTATTCAAAGATTAATTATTATTTTCTGTTTAGAAATAAAATATTTCTGAACTGTTATTTTGGACAGATGAATTGATTAGTTTCCATCTGAAGTGATGTTTATGCCATTTTCGTCTATATTTACGCGTACGCTTTCACTTTTGGCTTTAACTCCTTTATCATTGATTTCTAGACTAGAATCATTCGATTTGATGTCTATTCCTTGATTGTTTATTTTAACTCGAGATTTCTTTTTGTTAACATCTATATCTATATTAAAATCTCTTGGGCAGTCTTCACAATAAATAGAATTATCAATAATTTTTAAGATAAAGCCTTCCATACCTTGATCTAGAATATCGTTATAACGACTGGTATTACTATGAAAGCTTGAAGTGTTTTCATCTGCAATTAAAGTGGCTCCTTCCGGTAAATATATAATGACTTCTACTTTTTGGTCACTAAATTTATTTTGATATTCAGTGGTCAAATACGCATTTAGCATCAGTTCTCCATGACGTAAAGCATAGTTGTAATCAATATTATTAGCACGTTCTTTTGCTTGCTTATAACTACTGCCTTCAGCATTTTTTTCAATGGTAATAGACGCTAAACTGTCTGTTGTAGATCTTACAATAAGTCTCACATCCGATGAGAAAATTATTTTCTCATCATTTTCATTATAGACTAATTTAAAACCCGAACTTCTTCTAATGTATTTCTTGTAAGAATCGTTGCCGTACATCTTTATTTTCAACGTGTCATTTGCTGTAATATTCAGATGCACATTTTCAGTAACACTAGCATCAAAGGCATGCTCACTAGCCTGTTTTACTCCAATAACAATCAGACTAATAATAGCCAAGAACCAAATGCCCAACAATGAGAATTTAGCAACGTTTCCTATAGATTTTAGGTTGTTAATTAAAATTTTCAATCCTAAGTAGAAGACAAAGAAAAAGGGAATTCCAATAGCAAAAAAGAGTAGTAAGGACATGAGCCAAACAGGTGTGTTTGCTGCATTAGCTGCATCTATAAAGTCGAATCCAGGAACCTTAATGATGTCTGCAACACCAACGGTAAAAAAACCAATAATTAAACCAATTAAGGTGGAAGCTCCAACAATAATTAATATGACTCCAATAAACTTTGCGATAACATTTAAAAAGAACATAACGACATCTCCAATAGCATCAAAAAACGATTTGGAACTATCTTTTATCTTGTTGCTCTGTTTGGAAACATCGATGTTTTTTACCGTATCTGAAACGGTTTGTGTAACATTTTCAAATCCATCCTTAATTTTTTTTTCAATGTTGCTAATATTTACAGGTTCTCCAGTCATGGTTAATTTATCGGCTGTGGTGAGGGCTTCGGGAACCAAGATCCAGAAAAGGATGTAAATAAAGATGAAAGTTCCACCAGAACCTATAGCAAGTAAAATCCATAACAAACGAACCCAAAGAGAATCTATTCCTAAATAATGTCCAAGTCCAGAAGCCACACCTCCAATATAGGAATTGTCCGTATCTCTAAATAACTTTTTAGAAGGTCCGGAAGGTCTGCTTTGGTACGAAGATTTTGGCTCATCGTCAAAGATTTCATCATCTACCAGATAGTCTTCTGGTTGTCCCATGATGGTAATTACTTCGTCAACTTCCTTATTACCAATAACCTGTTTGTCATGTTTAATACGCTCTGTAAAAAGTTCGGCAATTCTGGCTTCAATATCTGCAATAATTTCAGAGCGTCCTTGAGAGTCTGTAAATGAACGTTTTATAGCCTCAAGATAGCGTTGTAGTTTTAAGTATGCATCTTCATCTATATGAAAAAATATACCTGCTAAATTTATGTTGACTGTTTTATTCATTATTTTGTGGTTTTTTGAATGGTTACTAGATTAACTGCGTTTTGTAATTCACTCCAAGTAGTGTTTAATTCCTTTAAAAAGAGTTTTCCTTTTTCGGTAAGGCCATAATATTTTCTTGGTGGTCCAGAGGTAGATTCTTCCCATCTGTAATTAAGAAGTCCCGCATTCTTAAGACGTGTTAGCAATGGGTAGATGGTACCTTCAACTACCAACATTTTGGCGTCTTTTAAGGTTTTTAGAATTTCCGCAACATAGGCGTCCTCATCTTTTAGGACGGATAATATGCAGTATTCCAGGACGCCTTTTCGCATTTGTGCTTTTGTGTTTTCAATCTTCATTTTCTAAAGCGTTTTTAAATTTTTAAACTGTTCATTTTTTGATTTGATTTGTTCTCCAAAACGTACCTAGATTTTTACTAAGTTAATTGATGAAGGAGAATTGATGAAAATTATTTTAAAAAGTTGATGGTCAAGGGATATTTATAATATTTGCCTTCTTTGGCGGCTAGACTTGCTTTTACAATAAAAACCAATTCCAGAATAAAGCCAACTACGGCAATAAAACCTAGTCCTCCAGTAATATAAAGTAGAGGAGAGGGTTTTGTTAAACTAATATGAATACTGTTGAAAGCATCGATATCTAAAAAATTAAAACCATTAAACAGGTTAAATACAAATAATGGAATTGTAATCATTCCAAGAATTATTGCATACAATAAAATACTGATCTGGAAATTTATAGCCTGTTTGCCATGAGCATCTATAAAGTCCGATTTATCTTTGTTGGCAACCCATAAAACAATAGGTCCAATAAAATTTCCTAGAGGAAATAAAAATCTAGAAAAGGTTGATAAATGAATAAATGTGGCAATATTTTTTTGGTTTTTATCTATCATTTTAAAAGGCATATAATAGTTTCTTATACAAATATATATCCTTAGGAAGGTATTATGCAATACCGAGTACTTAAATTTAACAAAAATTTAACAAAGTTTAATTCAGTTATTTTTAATAAATTGCGGTTAATCAATAAGTCTTTATAAATGAAAAATGTAGTTTATATCTTATTTTTAGTGTGTTTTAGTTGTTTTTCACAAACTTATCCCATAGTTGAAAATATTATGGAAACTACTTGGAAAACTTATGAGCCCGCATTAAATACACCTGGATATCTTGAGCCTTTTATAAATGATTTTGGTCTTCAGGTAACTCGGATAAGTGATGTGGAAGTTATTGGGGGAGATAAACAACAAATGCGTCATCATTATAGTAAGGATTCTCCTTGGAATAGCGATGAAACTTATATAAAACTGTCTGGTTATCCAGCGCCAATTCTTGATGGAGCCACTTATAAGTTTGTCAAATGGGCAAATATTCCAAGTTCAGCAACATGGTCAAATACCAACCCAAATCTCATGTATGGAACATCAGGTAATAGGTTGGTTTCTTTTAATATTATAATTAATGTTAGTCAAACTATTTATACTTTTAAGGATT
>NZ_DATGNO010000102.1:0-3242 GCF_035306705.1 Xanthomarina sp. | reverse complement strand
TCACTTATTTATAAGCACCCAAAGCTCAACTTCTTCCTTAGATCGCCAATGTTGATCACGCGTGGTTTCCTTAGAAGCACTTTTTACAGATTTTTTTAAATATGTTTCCAATTGAAATCTTCCACCTTCCGCTAACTCCTTCTCTATGGGATGTTCTTTTGACACATCTGTTATTTGTGCTAAATTCGAGTATAAAAGCACCAGTTTTCCATTAGGTAAAAGTCTTTGCTTTGCTCCTTCAAAGAAAGCAGGAAAGAGATTTTTGTTATAGTAAATAGCTTCATCCATTTTATCTAAATCTCGGGATTCGGGCAACCAAGGCGGATTAAAAACTATCAGTTCGGTTTGTTTTTCCCATTTGCCAAAAAGAGATCCATGGTCCAGTTCTATCTTTCGAGACAATTTTGTATTTTCCATAAACTCTATCAACCCTACAATGGCATTGGGGTTTATATCTGTGCCAAACACTTTTTGAAATCCATGTTTTACTATTTGAAAAGAAAGGACTCCACAGCCTATTCCAACGTCTATCGCCGACTTTTTAGGTCCCTGGTAACGTTTCAACCAATTATCGAAAAGTTCTAAATGTTCGAAACGAGTTGGGAAATACGTTCCATAATAAGGATGCAATTTATTTCTTAATACAGGAATGGAAACACCCTTTTGGTACCACTGCCAAGAACTATTTAAGCCCTGTATTTGAGGTAAAGACAATAAAAACTCCTTGTTATCTGGATACAGTTTTTGTAACCAACCAATGCTTGGAGATTTCCTTACAACCAATTTATGATCGACAATTTCCAATAAAATAAGATTGGATAATCTATGATATTCTAACCGATACGCACGTTGTTCCTGAAAGGTTTTATTTGGTAATTTTTTATTTAAATACTTGTGGATATCATGAAGAAGTGATAATCCTGTATGGTAAAAACCCTCTATTAAAAGATATTTTCCCTCTTCTAATGCCTTAATTGCAAACCGAACATTGTCCCCATCCTTATAGGATTTTAATTTTTTATCAAATGCTAGAGGCTCTGGCTTGTTTATTTGTATATCTGTAATCATGAATTATTTTCTTTTTTAATAAGATAAGTAATATTAAACCGATTACAATCTGTCCAAAACTATATATATCAACAAGTTTGACAGCATAATTAGTACTCCAAAAATCGCGTAATGTCACTAAAACGCTTGCTTATATTAAGTGAGTTATTCAATTAACCCTTTCACGGCATCAAAATCAAGTCCTCCATAATTTCCAGAACTCATCAATAACAACGTTTTGTTATTAAAATCCTGCGAAAATAGAAAGTTTTTAAAGTCGTCTGGATTCGTATAAATAATTAAGTCATCACGATCAAAAGCTGTAGCAATTTGCTCGCGGGTCACTTTCTCGAGTTTTTTAATTTCTACAGCATGTGGCGAATAAAAAACCACTGCAACATCTGCGGCATCCATGGTTCCTTTATATTCTTTTAAAAACTCGGCGTTTAAACTGCTATATGTGTGTAGTTCTAAACAAGCAACTAATGTTCTGTTTTCATATTGCTCTTTTACAGCTTGGGTTGTTGCTTCAACTTTTGAGGGCGAATGTGCATAATCTTTATAAGCGACACTGTTTTGAGTTTCTGCAATTTTCTCCAAGCGTTTACTAGCGCCTTTAAAAGTGGCAATGGCTTCGTAGAAATCGTCTTCGTCAATTCCCATGTGTTGGCAAATCCACTTGGCACCTGCTAAATTGTTTAAGTTGTGTTTTCCAAATACTTCAATAGGCAAAGGACCTTCAGGAGTTTCCAAAAGGGTATGACCGTTTTCTACCGAATATTCTGGCGTTTGGTAAGGCAGTTTTCTAATGGTGTTTTCGCTGGCTTCCACTACTTTTACAACTTCTGGATCTTCTATGTTATATGTGATGCTTCCTCCTTTTACAATACTATCCACAAAAATGCGGAACTGCTCCAAATAATTCTCATACGTCGGAAACACGTTAATATGGTCCCAAGCAATCCCACTTAATAAAGCAATATTGGGTTTGTAAAGATGAAACTTTGGGCGTCTATCAATTGGTGAACTCAAATATTCATCGCCTTCAAGAACTATAAAATCGTTGTTTTCGGTTAATTTCACCATCACATCAAAACCTTCCAATTGTGCGCCAACCATATAATCGACATCGCGATTGTGGTAATGCATCACATGAAGAATCATAGACGTAATTGTTGTTTTACCATGACTTCCACCAATAACCACACGGGTTTTAGTTTTGGATTGTTCGTACAAAAACTCTGGATAGCTGTAGATTTTAAGTTCTAATTCTTGGGCCTTTAAAAGTTCTGGATTGTCGGCTTTGGCGTGCATGCCCAAAACAACAGCATCTAACTTGCTTGTTATTTTTTCGGGAAACCATCCATAAGCTTCAGGCAATAATCCTTTGCTTTCTAATCTGGATTTTGAAGGTTCAAAAATCGTGTCGTCGCTTCCTGTTACTTCGTATCCTTTATTGTGTAAGGCTAAGGCTAAGTTGTGCATGGCAGATCCACCAATAGCTATAAAATGTACGTTCATGGTTGTGTTTTATAATAGTTTCAAAGATACTTTTTTTGAGATAAACTTGCGAATGTTTTTGATCTGAAACATTAAAACTTATTCTACAGAGATAGCATAAAGTTGTTCTGAGGAAATTTTCGCGCAAAGCTACAAAACGCAAAGAGTTGACTGCTGAATACTGAGGCTAATTACGGTTTACTGAACACGGTGACTCAACACCAGGTCTGTAAACTAAAACTACTTACTAATTCGTACTAACAATTCTTGAAACACTTTAATCTCTGAAAGTTCGTTAATTGCCAAATTAATATGTTTTAAGGCTTGTTCTTTATGCCCCTTATATTTGTAAATCTGAGCCAGTCTGTAATTTGCCCATGCCACAGGAACTCCATCTTCTTGTGAGTAATTCCTAATATATTTTTTTAAACAAGTTTCACCTTTTTCAAGTTGAACATGATATTCGGCAGACACTTTTCCTAACTGATAATACAAAGCATTGCGCTGTAATTTTTCTTGTGCGTACTCTATATTAGAAATGGCTTTTTCCGGTTGATTTTGTTTCTCGTAGAATTCACTTAATTTGGTATAACAAGTTATGGAACCTCCTATTTGGATGGCTTTTTTGTAATATAATTCAGCGAGTTTTGGCTCGTTAGCATATTCATAAATATAACCCTTGGCCAAATACCCAT
>NZ_DATGNO010000101.1:0-23700 GCF_035306705.1 Xanthomarina sp. | reverse complement strand
GTTTCATAGGTTGTCCAGAAGGAGAAACTAATACAATCTCGTCAACAATGTTTTTATGCAAATCGATTTTAGCATAGTTTTCTTCAGAATTGTTTCCTACTTCAAACTCTTCAAAAATATCTTTTGCTAAAACACCTGCCTGAACGGCACGTTTCATTTCATGCTTAAGTTCTTCTACAGAACCAATACAAATCTCCTCTTTACCATCTTCTGTTCTCCAAATTGGCAACGGAATTCCCCAATAACGCGAACGCGATAAGTTCCAATCGTTGGCGTTGGCCAACCAATTTCCAAAACGACCTGTTCCGGTCGATTTTGGTTTCCAGTTGATGGTTTCGTTCAATTCGAACATTCTGTCCTTAACATCTGTGACTTTAATGAACCAAGAATCTAAAGGATAATAAAGGATTGGTTTATCTGTACGCCAGCAATTTGGATAACTATGTTTATACTTTTCAACCTTAAAGGCTTTGTTTTCTTCTTTTAACTTAATGGCTAATTCCACATCTACCGAGCGCTCTGGAGCTTCGCCATCATCGTAATATTCGTTTTTTACGTATTTACCGGCGTATTCACCCATTTCTGGTCTGAACTTTCCTTGTAAATCCACCAATGGCACCAAATTTCCATGGTCGTCTTTCACCAACATTGGCGGTACTTCTGGTTTGGCTTGTTTAGCGACCAAGGCATCATCTGCTCCAAAAGTTGGCGCTGTATGTACAATTCCAGTACCATCCTCGGTAGTTACAAAATCTCCAGAAATGATTCTAAACGCATTTTCAGGGTTATCGTTTGGCAAGGCGTAAGGCAAAAGTTGCTCGTAGGTGATGCCAACTAATTCATTTCCTTTAAATTCTTTTACTACGTAATATGGAATTTGTTTATCCCCAGATTTATAATCTAATAAGTCTGGTTTTGATTCTACTCTTTTAAATTTACTATCAAACTGATTGTTTACTAATGGCTTGGCCAAAACAACGTTTATTGGTTCGAAAGTATATTGATTGTAGGTTTCTACTAAAACATAATCGATTTTAGGTCCAACCGTTAAAGCGGTATTACTTGGAAGCGTCCATGGTGTTGTTGTCCAAGCCAAGAAATAAATAGTACCTTCATTTTGTAAAAACTCTGGAAGTGATTTTTCATTGGCTTTAAACTGTGCCACAACCGTTGTATCTGTAACATCTTGATAGGTTCCAGGCTGGTTCAACTCATGCGAGCTCAATCCTGTTCCTGCTTTTGGTGAATACGGCTGAATGGTATACCCTTTGTAAAGTAGGTTTTTGTTATAGATTTCCTTTAACAACCACCAAACCGATTCCATGTATTTTGGATCGTAGGTAATGTATGGATTGTCCATATCTACCCAATAGCCCATTTTTTGGGTTAGGTCGTTCCATACATCTGTATAGCGCATGACCGCTTTTTTACAAGCTTCATTATAAACTTCTACAGAAATGGTTTTCCCGATATCCTCTTTGGTAATTCCTAGTTCCTTTTCAACACTAAGTTCTATTGGCAAACCATGTGTATCCCAACCAGCTTTACGCTTAACTTGGAATCCTTTCATGGTTTTGTAACGAGGGAAAATATCTTTAATAGCACGAGCCAACACGTGATGCACTCCTGGAAGTCCGTTAGCTGAAGGAGGACCTTCAAAAAACACAAACGGTTTGTTGCCTTCTCTTGTGGTAACGCTTTTTTCAAATATGTTGTTTTCTTCCCAATATGTGCTTATTTCATTAGCTACATTTGGCAAGTCAAGTCCTTTATACTCAGGGAATTTTCTACTCATGATATCATTCATTCTTTTCGACCCGCGAAAATAATGATTTTTAGGAAAATAGACATTGAAAAAGCCATGAAATCCCGAATTTATACACTTAGCTGATTACTAATGGTATAATAAAGGGTGACAAACAAAAATATCACAAGCTGAAACTGATTATTTAAGCTAGAAAAAACAGAAATAAACCCTATTTATTGGCAAATAAAAACTAGTTTTAGTTCAAATGATATCCTTGATCGGCTGGCAAGCCCATATTATTTATCAATGCTTTCCAACGCGAATCTTTATACATAGGTTGAAACGATGGATAGGCTAAAGCTTCTAACAATACAGGGTCTTTTATTAAAAATGCTTTATTCAAGTATTCAAAAGCCGTATCATAATCTCCTCTGAAGGCATATAAATCTGCCATATTTGATGGATCGGAATTGCTGTACTTTTCAATAAATTCTTTAAAAATCAATTCTGTTCCTGCCTTTCCTTTCATTGCAAATAAAATAAAGTTTTTTCCGTACAAATTAAAAAACTCGTGTGTTTCTTTATCATTTTCTGCCAAAGCCTCTTCCATATGGCCTTGAGCCAACAACACTTTGGCCTTCATATAATGCAGAATCTGTATATTAGGATAATATATAGAAAACTTATTTAACGCCTCCATAGCTTCATCCAGACGATTCAACTTATAATTGGCAGCCCCCAAATTATAATAATTTGTATACACTAATGGATCTAATTCTATAGCTGTTTTAAGCAATCTAATGGATTTTTCTATATTCCCAAAAGTCATTAAAGCTGCTACTCCTATAATTACGGCGTTATTTGGCTCTAATTCTAATGCTTTTTTCATGTTTTTTGCCGAAGCTTCAAACTTCCAGATTCTACTTTGTAAGCTTGCAAGTGTTGCATAAGCATTAGCGTTATTTGGATTAATTTCTATAGCTTTTTCTACTGCTTTTATTCCTTTAATATTACTTTCATGAGTATCTCCAATACTGAAATTATAAGATCCGGAATCGTAAATATTAGCCAATAATTCCCAAGAATTCGAATAACTGGAATCTATAGCAATGGATTGTTTTACAAGCTCTTCAGCCAGAATGTAACTTTCTTTGCTATTTTGATAGGTTAAATGTTTGGCTTGTAGGTATAAATTATAGGCTTCGGTTACTGGTGTTCTTAGTGAATTTATTTTACCCATAATGGATAATTCCAACTGATTTCCGACTTCTTGGGCAATCTCTTCTTGAACTTTAAAAATACTATCCAAACTTCGATCGTATGCTTGAGACCATTCATGCGAACCATCAGTTGTATTAATTAACTGTGCTGTAATACGAACTGTATTTCCCGCTTTACGTATACTACCTTCAAGAATATGTGACACATTTAATTCTTTACCAATCTCTGTAGCTTTTAGATGTTTGTCTTTATATGAAAAAGAAGAGGTTCTACTTATTACTTTTAGATTGGGGATTTTAACTAAAATATTTAAAAGCTCTTCACTAATGCCATCACTAAAATATTCCTGATCCTTGTTTGGACTCATGTCCACAAAGGCTAAAACAGCTATAGACTTATCGTTGCCAATTTTGGTTTTTGCGGCACTTGTGAAATTAAATATCCGATCGGCAACCAATAGTAATACGGCCAAGGATAGTCCCGCTATTATAATACCATTCAGTTTTTTGTTCGTGACCTTAGCTATGGAAATCTCTGTTTCCACATCGACCGTCTTCTTAAAACCTTTTGGTGTCCACTCAAATATATAAGCAAAAACAATCCATACGGGAAAACCAATTAAAAGCACGATTAAAGTCATTTGAACGGCGTCATGACCCCAACCCATGACGGGATATAATATGGAAGCTGCTTGAATTAGCACCCATGAAAATACCACATATGAAATGGCAGCCTTAATAACGTTTCGACGTTGGAGTTCGGCCAAGAAATCTATTAGCTTCATGATGCCTAAAGTGGTTGATTACTGCAATTTAAGCATTTTTACAATATGATAATTCAATGCTTAAAGAACAAATTACTTGCTTGGCTATTATTTTGAAGATGATTTTATGGGTTTCCTAGCAAAAATGAAACTGAATGTTTGAAAGTAATTTTAGACAAGAAACTCAACCAAATCCTCGATTTTAGAAATCAATTGGATTTTAATGGCTGTATTTTTTAAGGCTATTTTATTGTATTTAGAAACAAAAATGGTTGAGAAACCTAATTTTTCAGCTTCCAGAATGCGTTGTTCCACACGTTGAACTGGGCGGATTTCTCCAGATAAACCTACCTCAGCCGCAAAACAAAAATCTTTTTGAATGGCTTCGTCTTCATTGGAGGACAGAATAGCTGCAACCACTGCCAAATCAATGGCTGGATCGTCTACAGTAATACCGCCTGTAATATTTAAAAACACATCTTTTGCACCCAATCTAAATCCGGCACGTTTTTCTAAAACGGCCAAAAGCATGTTTAAGCGCTTGGCATTAAAACCAGTTGCCGAACGCTGGGGTGTACCATAAACAGCCGTGCTTACCAAGGCTTGAACTTCTATCATTAATGGCCTCATGCCCTCCAAGGTTGCGGCAACAGCATTTCCTGAAAGCTCATCATCTTTTTTGGAGATTAAAATTTCACTCGGATTGGACACTTCTCGCAAACCAGAACCTTGCATTTCGTAAATACCCAATTCGTTGGTAGAACCAAAACGGTTTTTGTTGGCTCGAAGGATTCTGAACACGTGATTTCTATCGCCTTCAAACTGTAAAACTGTATCGACCATGTGTTCCAGGATTTTTGGCCCCGCAATGTTTCCATCTTTGGTTATATGACCAATTAAAACGACTGGAGTAGCTGTTTCTTTTGCAAATTTTATCAATTCGGTGGTACATTCCTTAATCTGGGAAATACTTCCAGAAGACGATTCTATATATTCACTATGAAGCGTTTGAATGGAATCTATAACCACAATATCAGGCTCTAAAGCTTCAATTTGTTTAAAGATGTTTTGTGTTTTTGTTTCGGTAAGAATGTAACAATTGCTGCTGTTTGGATTGATCCGTTCGGCGCGCATTTTTATTTGTTGTTGACTTTCCTCACCTGAAACATATAGGGTTTTGTAAGGTAATTTTAAAGCTATTTGAAGTATTAAAGTACTTTTACCAATTCCAGGTTCTCCACCTAATAATATTAACGATCCAGGAACAATACCCCCGCCAAGCACGCGATTAAACTCTTGGTCGCTTGTTACCATTCTTGCTTCTTGAGAGGTATCAATTTCGTTAATTAACAAAGGTTTTGAGACGCGTTTTGAAACTGAAGTTGGTGTTTTCCAATCGCTTTTTTCTGCTTTTTGGATGACTTCTTCCGTAATGGTATTCCATTCTTTACAAGCGGTACATTGTCCTTGCCATTTGGAATATTGCGAACCACAATTCTGACAAAAAAAAGTTGTTTTTACTTTAGCCATAGTCATTCCCCATGAAAATGGGAGTCTTATAATTTAGAGTCTTATTTACTAAAAAGGCTTTGTATTAATACCCGAAATCTGCTTTAATTTCATCGGCTTTCTCTAAAACCAAATCTTTCGTAATCCCTCCTATTTCATCTAAAACAAAAGCCGATTGATAGGTTTTCATGGCTTTTTTAGACTCTCCAGTTTCCTCATAGAATCTGGCTAAATAATAACTACCAAGCATAGTTTTTGGATATTGTTTTCTAGCTATTTTTCCTAAATCCTCAAAATATTCGTACTTCTCCGTTTTTTCTATAGCCGCTTCAATAGCTTTGAAATCGTTTAAAAGAATTTGTTTATCAATTCCGAATAAATCTAAAATGGTTTGATATTTTTCCTCTAAATAAACCACTGGAGACGATTCTAGTTTTAAAATTGTGTCTCTATATTCCTGTTTACTGATAGGTTGGTATATAAGAAATATTTTTCGTAAAGCATCTGGAATGACATAAACTGGCAAAGAATAATGTGAAGGTTCTTCCAATTTCTTATAACTGTACAGTACATTCTTGCTGTCTATTCCAGTAATAGCTGTGTTTAAGGCCTCTGATCTTGCTTTTATAGTAGCCACATCGTTATCTGAAGTTGCTAAATAATAAAATATCTTTGTTTGAAATTTGCTTAATCTTTCAGGAATATAAGTCATCATATTTGGCGCTAAATCTGGACTTATGGCTATATAGGCTTTAAAAAGCGGATCGCCTTTTAATAAGAAATAATTTATAAAATTAGCGGTTTCACCATGTCCAATAGCCACTCTAAACTTTTCGGTTCTATAGGTTTTATCTAAATATGGTATTAATTCCATTCCAACAAACTCGAAAAAAGCAGCACCAGCATCAATTGGCAATGAATTTATTTCAGAATAACTTACGTCTGCACTTCTAGTATCTACTTGATTGATACCAACTACTATGGCGTCTGGCATATCTTCCCAATAAGCGTAAAAATCGACGTTTCCAGAAACAGCCTCAAACATATAATCGCCATCAAATACCATAATTATAGGATATTTTTTATTTGGAAAAGCATCGTAACCTCTAGGCAATTGAATTTTTATTTGGCGGGTTCCCCCAAGTTTTGAAGAATTAAATGGCTCGTAAATTACCTGTGCGCTTACAATTTGCACACAAACAAGAAAAGCAAATAGATAGATGAGTTTTTTCATTTTTTACATGGTTAAGGATGCCATGCAAGGTAATAAAATACCAATAAGATTTAAAATAATAGCCATTTAAACTTCATCTTTATTCTTTTCGATTTCTACTTGTTTATTCTTGTTTAAAACAGGCAATAAAATTAAGGAAAGTCCACCAGCTAAAACAATAAGTAAAGTTTGCGAGGACCAAACAATCCAACCAAAAGCCATGCTTGGCGATTCTGGAATGGCAAAAAGAGAAAAAGCTGCATATACGGCAATTGGATAAGAACCAATACCTCCATTGGTAGCGGCAATACTAAAGGTTGCAGAAATAAAACCTATTAAAATAGCTCCAAAAGAAATTCCGTGCAATTCGGTTATAGAAAAAGTAGTTAGGTAAAACATGGCAATATACATGCTCCAAATAAAAAGAGTATGTGCAATAAAAGCCCATTTCTTTTTCATTTTAAAGATGCTTAAAACTCCTTCCAAAAGTCCTATTAAGAACTTTTTTATTTTTAATGCTATGGCCGAAGTACTGGTTTTAATATACTTAAAGCCAATAAATGTAAAAATGGCCAAAAAGCTTAAGCCTAAAATAATGAGCAAAGGATTGAATTTTTGAACAAAAAACTGATAGATAAAATCGAATTGGATAAAAAGTGTTATCCCAATAATACCAACCATAATTATTAAATCGGCCACGCGTTCTGCCACGATGGTTCCAAAACCCTTTTCAAACGGAACGCCTTCATACGTTGTTAAAATAGAAGCTCTGGCAACTTCTCCTGCCCTAGGAATGGTGTAATTTATTAAATAAGCAGAAAAAACAGCCATAACGCTGTTGCTATAGGCAATTTTATAACCCAATGGTTCCAATTGAAAACGCCATCTATAAGCTCTGGACAAATGACTTAACAAGCCACAAAACATACCAAAACCTATCCAAGCATAATTGGCATTTTTAAAATATTCAAACAGTTCGTTTAATGGAACTTTAGATAAAGAATAGCCTATTAAAAAAACTCCCAACAAAATTGGGAGCAGAAGTTTTAGGTATTTCTTAACTGTTTGATTCAATTTATATCAATCTGTTGGTGGCCTCGTCTGGAAATACTAAAGCTGGCTTAAACACTTTAGCCTCTTCTAAGTCCATGAAGGCATAGGTCATTAAGATGAGTGTATCTCCAACGGATACTTTTCTAGCAGCAGCACCATTTAATGTAATTTCCCCACTGTTTCTTGGACCAGGAATTACGTATGTTTCCAAACGCTCTCCATTGTCGTTATTTACAATTTGGACTTTTTCACCTTGAATAATATTGGCAGCATCCATTAAATCTTCATCGATAGTTATGCTACCAATGTAATGTAATTCTGCACCCGTGCATTTTACTCTGTGAATTTTAGATTTTACAACTTGTATTTGCATGTGGCAAAGGTAATTAATTAAGTGCTATATTGTCTATTAACCGAATTTCGTCTGCATAAACAGCAACAAACGCACGATATGTTTTATTTTTATATTTTCTTTTAACGGATTTCAAGTTTTCTGCATCGGCAATAATAAAGTATTCCAATGTTAAAAACTGGTGCTTAGCAAATTCATTTTCAACCCATTTTGTAACTTCCTTAGCACTTCTCGTGCCAAATTTTTCCTTGGCAGTTTTTAATGTTTTATAAATAAAAGGCGCAGCTTCTTTGTAATCTTCCTTTAAACGTACATTTCTAGAGCTCATGGCCAGGCCATTAGCTTCTCTATAAATATCGCAGCCAATAATTTTCACTGGAATTTGACGTTTTTCGACTAACTTTTTTATAATCATCAATTGCTGATAATCCTTCTTTCCAAAGTACGCATTATCTGGCGTAATAATTTCCAACAAACGCTTAACTATTGTTCCAACGCCATCAAAATGTCCTGTTCTAAATTTACCTTCCATTTCAAATTCCAAGCCATCAAAATTGAATTCTTCTGCTACCGCTTGTCCGTCATAAATATCATTTACGGTTGGCGCATAAACAAGAATGTCTTTAGAAACACTTTCTAATAGTTCCACATCCTTCTCTAAAGTTCTAGGATATTTTTTGAGATCTTCTTTATTATCAAACTGAGTTGGGTTGACAAAAATACTCACAACCACTACTTGATTATCCTTTAAAGCTTCTTTCACCAAAAACAAATGTCCTTCGTGTAGTGCTCCCATAGTTGGGACAAAGCCAACAGACAAATCTCTGGTCTTGATTTGCTTAATGGCATTTTGAATTTGGGTCTTTTCTGAAAAAATCTTCACCTTATAAAAATATTAACGCGTGCAAACTTAATATTTTACAGCGAATCTGCATAAAATTTTGTATTTTTGCGTGATTTTATTTTGAATTACCCAAAAGCATTACGTTTATGAAAGATAAGAGGATATTATACGTATCATCTGAAGTTGTACCCTATTTACCAGAAACCGAAATTTCTTCCATGTCCTTTGAAGCACCTAGAATGGTGAACCAACAAGGTGGGCAAATACGGATTTTTATGCCAAGATACGGGAATATTAATGAAAGAAGACACCAATTGCATGAGGTAATTAGACTCTCAGGAATTAATTTGGTTATTAACGATTTAGACATGCCTTTAATAATTAAAGTAGCATCTATTCCAAAGGAACGCATTCAGGTTTATTTTATTGACAACGACGAATATTTTAAAAGAAAGGCCACGTTAACCGATGAGGATGGTGCTCTTTTTCCAGATAATGACGAACGCGCTATTTTTTTTGCAAAAGGTGTTATAGAAACCGTTAAAAAATTAAACTGGGCCCCAGATGTTATTCATGTTCATGGCTGGTTGGCATCATTATTGCCATTGTACCTAAAGCAATATTATAAAGACGAACCTTTATTTAACGAAAGTAAAATAGTGACGTCTATATACAATCAAAGTTTCGAAGGCACGTTAAATAAGGACTTGATTAACAAAATCAAGTTTGATAATATTGAAGATTCTTTTATTAAAGATCTAAAAGAACCAACGTACAACAGCTTAATGAAAATTGCAATCGATCATTCTGATGCCTTGATTATAGGTTCAGAAGAGATTCCAGACGAATTAAGCAAACATTTAAAAGATTCTAAAAAACCCGTACTTGACTATAAATCCAAAGATGAATTTGGAGAAGCTTATATGGATTTTTATAACACAAAAGTTTTAGGCTAGTCTAATTACCCCATATTATATTTATGAAAAAAGTCCTTGAAATTTCAAAATTTATAAGCGTTTTATCTCTAATCGGATTTGCTTTTATTGCTTGTGACAATGATTATAGTTCCTTAGAAAGCGATATTGAAGGTTCTGAAAACTTTGAAACCAACAGCGATAAGTTTGCCGTAGTTGCTTATAATAAAAGAATAAAACCCCTACAGACTAATAATTTTCCATCTAACTTTTTGGGTATTTATTCAGATCCTATTTATGGTTCAACAACCAATGAGATTTTAACGCAAATAGTACCCGCCAACGGCTATTACAATCCAAAATTTGGAACAAATCCGCAATTTGTTAATGCCTATTTAACCATTCCTTATTATGCCACAAAAACGGGCACTTTGGGAGAAGTATCAAAATACGAATTAGACTCACTTTACGGAGAAACCGCTGTTAAATTAACTGTATATAGGTCTAACTATTTTTTAAGAGACTTTAACGCAGCCACGGAGGATACCGATCCGCAATTGTATTATTCAAACAACAGCGAATTTGGAAACCCTAGTAATTTAGGAGAGATACTTTATCAAACCGATACGTTTCTGCCCAGCGATTCTGAAATAATACTTTATGAGCAAGATGAAGATGGAGATCCAGTAGAGTCCGGTAAAATTGCTCCTAGCTTACATGTGCCGCTTTTAAACCCAGGTGGTAACTTTTGGGAAAACTTATTATTTGACAAGCAAGGAAATCCTGTACTTAGCAATCCAAATAACTTTAAAGACTATTTTAGAGGCTTATATTTTAAAATAGAACTTCAAAACGGACTTAATGATGGTAATGCCATTCTGCTAAACTTTAATAGCTCAGCGGCTAACCTAACGGTTTTTTACAATAATACCGTAGATGGTGAACTAGTTAGAAACAATAAGTTTATCATGAATTTTAGAGCGAATAGAGCGAGTACCATGACTCTAGACCCAATAGCCATTTCTTTATTAAATAATCTTGATACTAGTGCCGACATGGTAAATGGAGATCCAACCCTTTATTTAAAAGGAGGAGAAGGCGCTATAGCTATGGTTGAACTGTTTAAAGACCCAACGGTATTAGAAGAGTTTAATTTACTATATAAAGATGCCAACGGAAAGCCTAGTCGCTTAATAAATGAAGCCAATTTAATATTTTATGTCGATCAAGACTTGACTGGAGTTGAAAAAGATGTACAACCAAATCGAGTTGTTCTTTACGATATAAAAAACAACATTCCAATTATTGATTATTTTTTCGATACCACGACCAATACAACCAATCCGGTAGATTCCAAACTTAATTACTCATCTAAGTTAGATAGAGATGCTATTGGTAAAGGTGTGAAATATAAAATACGGATGACGGAGCATTTAAATAATATTTTACTAAAAGACTCTACCAATTTCCAATTGGGGCTGTATCTTACCTCTAACATTAACGAAATTAATAATTCTTTTATTTTAAATGATGATGATTTAGAAGGCATTCCTATTGGAACAGCCCTATCTCCAAAAGGAACGATTTTACATGGTAGTAGTCTAAATGTTCCAGAAAACAAAAGAGTTCAATTACAAATATATTATACCCAACCAGATAATTAAAAAGCTATGTGCGGAATTGTAGGATATATTGGCCAGAGAGAGGCCTTTCCAATTATTATTGAAGGCTTAAGAAGGCTAGAATATCGCGGATACGACAGTGCCGGGATTGCTCTATACGATGGTAACGATCTAAATGTTTGTAAAACAAAAGGAAAGGTTGCCGATCTTGAAGCAAAGGTTAAAACCGGTATGTCTACAAAAGGAAACATTGGAATTGGACACACACGTTGGGCAACACATGGAGTTCCAAACGATATTAATGCACATCCACACTACTCCAATTCTGGAGATTTGGTCATTATTCACAACGGGATTATAGAAAACTACGACTCGCTTAGAAAAGAGCTTATTACAAGAGGTTATGTTTTTAAATCGGATACAGATACCGAAGTTCTTGTTAATTTAATAGAAGACGTTAAGTTAAAAGAAAACCTAAAACTAGGAAAAGCTGTCCAAGTAGCCTTAAATCAAGTTATTGGTGCTTATGCGATAGCTGTTTTTGATGTAAATAAACCAGACGAAATTGTTATTGCAAGATTAGGCAGCCCATTAGCTGTTGGAGTTGGCGACAATGAATTCTTTATTGCCAGCGATGCCACTCCTTTCTTAGAATACACTAAAAACGCCATTTATTTAGAAGATGAAGAAATGGCAGTTATTAGAGCCAATAAAGGTATAAAAATTAGAAAAATAAAAGACGATTCTTTGGTAGATCCTTATGTTCAAGAACTACAAATGAATTTAGAGCAAATAGAAAAAGGTGGTTACGATCACTTTATGTTGAAAGAAATTTACGAGCAACCTAATGCCATTAGAGACACTTATAGAGGAAGACTTCTTGTTAAAGAAGGCATAATTAGAATGGCTGGAATAGACGATAATATCGAAAAGTTTTTAAATGCTCCTCGAATCATTATCGTGGCTTGTGGTACTTCTTGGCATGCCGGTTTGGTAGCAGAGTATATTTTTGAAGACATTGCAAGAATTCCAGTAGAAGTAGAATACGCTTCAGAATTTAGATATAGAAATCCTGTAATTACAAATAAAGATGTAGTCATTGCTATTTCACAATCTGGTGAAACAGCCGATACTTTGGCTGCTATAAAACTAGCCAAAGCCCATGGTGCTTTTGTATTTGGAGTTTGTAATGTAGTGGGATCTTCCATTGCTAGAGAAACTCATGCAGGAGCTTACACGCATGCAGGTCCAGAAATTGGCGTGGCATCTACCAAAGCATTTACCACACAAATAACCATTTTAACCTTAATTGCTTTAAAACTAGCTAAATTAAAAGGTGAGCTTTCAAATCCGGAATTCAGATCTCATTTACAAGAATTAGAGCTGATTCCAGAAAAAGTACAAAAAGCACTAGAATCTGAAGATCACATTAAAATGATAGCCAACAAATACAAAGACGTTAGAAACTGTTTGTATTTAGGACGAGGTTATAACTTTCCAGTAGCTTTGGAAGGCGCTTTAAAATTAAAGGAAATCTCCTATATCCATGCAGAAGGTTACCCAGCGGCCGAAATGAAACACGGTCCTATCGCCTTAATTGACGAAAATATGCCAGTAATTGTTATTGCAACCAAAAAAGGGCACTACGAAAAAATTGTTAGCAATATTGAGGAAATAAAAGCACGACAGGGAAAGATCATTGCCGTTGTTACTGAAGGAGACACAAATGTTCAGAAGTTAGCGGACTACGTCATTGAAGTCCCAGAAACCTTAGAGTCATTATCTCCTTTATTAACTACCATACCCTTACAATTACTATCCTATCACATTGCTGTGTTATTAGGTAAAAATGTGGATCAGCCTAGAAATTTGGCAAAATCGGTAACTGTAGAATAAAATTTTAAAATTTAAGCTTCTGCTTTTGCAGGCTTTTATAGACATCATCCGTGGCTGCCAACAATTCTGTATCACAATTGGTGGTATCCACGTGTATGTTATTTGAAAACGGCACTATACCAGAGAAATCGAAGCGCATGCCCATTTCATTTTCTATAAATTGCAGTACCTCTTTTGGTTTGTTTAAATAATCCTCATATTCTATAAGCAGGTAGTTGTTATACTCCACTTGCCTGGGCTAGGAACACCCATTTAACCCTATGACATAAACAATCATCCCAATTGATTTTTGTCATGATTTTAAAGACCTTCTAATTTTATCGACTTCACCCAACCTCAACCCATTTAAATAAGTTTGGAAAAAAGGGCGTTCGATTAAGTTTTAAATAATAAACCAACCTTTTTCTACGCATAAGTCCTAACGCGTCTGGACTAATTTTTAAATAGTATTCTATTATCCCGAAAATCACATTCTCAACAATATCAACATTCTATTAACAAAATCGGAAAATAAAGCACGTTTTTGTTAAAAATGTTATGCGTGCATAATTTTCATCCAAAACATCATAAAGTTTTCATAATATTATTTATATTGCCTAATAATAAATTAACTAAATCAATTAATAATTAACTAAAACTATAAAATGAAATCAATCCTTTCACTTTTATTGTTGTTTTTTTGCGGGATATCTTATTCGCAAACAACAATTTCAGGAGCTGTTACTGATGAAAACAAGCAGCCAATTCCTGGAGCAAACGTTATTATTGTAGGAACATCGACTGGTACTGTTACCGATTTCGATGGAAACTATTTTTTAACTGTCAGCAAACAACCTCCATTTACCTTGCAAGCAAGTAATGTTGGATTCAGTACCGTAAGTCAAGAAGTTACAGCTAACAACCAAACTATTAATTTTGAACTTAAGGAAGGAACATCACTGGACGAAGTAGTTATTTCTGCTTCAAGAACCCCAGAGAGAATTTTCGAATCGCCAGTAACTGTAGAGCGTTTTGGTTTAAAAGAAATCAAGAACACCGCTTCTCCAGATTTCTATGGTGGTCTAGAAAACCTTAAAGGTGTTGATATTAACACCAACAGTTTAACCTTTAATTCCATTAACACGAGAGGGTTTGCCACTTTTGCAAATACACGTTTTATGCAATTGGTTGATGGGATGGACAACTCTACGCCTGCTTTAAACTTCCCAATAGGAAACTTGGTAGGGATGATTGAAACAGACGTACAAAGTGTCGAGTTACTTCCTGGAGCAGCTTCTGCACTATATGGAGCGAACGCCTTTAACGGAATCCTTTTTATGAGAAGTAAAAACCCGTTCGATGTACAAGGGATTAGTGGTTATTACAAGCAAGGAATTACCTCTCAAGATGCTGCTGGAGACAATACCTATAGAGACGTTGGTGTTAGAATAGCCCATAAATTCAGCGATAAATTTGCTGCTAAAGTAAACTTTGGTTGGTTAAAAGGAACAGATTGGTATGCTACAAACTACAAAGGAAAGCCTGGTACTGGAGACACAAGAGCTAGCTTAAACTACGATGGGTACAATGTTTATGGTGATGAGGTTTCTACAAACATACGTGCTGCCTCAGGAGGCCTTGGTATTATTCCAGACGTAGTAGTAAGTAGAACCGGATATGAAGAAAGAGATTTAACAGATTATAACGCAGAAAGTGTTAAAGCTGACTGGGGATTATACTACCGTCCTTGGGCGAACGATTTTGAAGTTGCCTATGTAGGTAAAGTAGGTACAGGATCTACCATCTACCAAGGATCTAACAGATACCATATCGACAACTTTTTCCAAGAACAACATAAAATTGAGTTTAGAAATAACAACTTTTTTGTAAGAGGTTATTTGGTTGCAGATAAAGCAGGTGATTCTTACGATATGACCATGACAGGAATCCAAATTAACAGAGCATGGAAGAGTGACCAAGCTTGGTTTGGAGACTATATTAACACGTTTGCCGGCGCCACTTTAGGAGGAGCCACAGAATCTCAAGCGCATGCTATGGCAAGACAAGCTGCAGAAACAGGAAGATTTGAACCAGGATCTCCACAGTTTAAAGCGGCTTTCGAAAGAAGTATCAACGACCCACAATTAATAACAGGATCTAAATTTCAAGATGCTTCTAAATATTACCATGCAGATGCTAACTATAATTTTACCCATCTTTGGGATGTTGTAGAAGTGCAAGCAGGTGGATCATATAGACGCTACGACTTAAACTCGTCTGGAACTATTTATACAGATTACGACGGTTCAATTCCCTATTCTGAATTTGGTATTTATACACAACTTCAAAAGCAATTTGATTTAAACGAAGATTTACAATTGAAATTAACAGGTTCTGCCCGTTACGATAAATCTGAGTTCTTTGATGGTTTCGTATCTCCACGACTTTCTGCTGGATTAACCATAAAGAGAAATCATAACGTTAGAGCATCTGTTCAAACTGGATTTAGAAATCCTACCACACAAGATTTATTTATTGGACTTAATGCTGGACCTTATGTGTTAGTTGGTTCTGCTCCTGCAAACTTAGACAGATATACTAGAGACTATCCTGTAAGTGCCGCTGGACAAATAGCCTTTGGTCAACCTACTACCATCACCCAAACGGGAGGTGCTGCTTATACCAACTCGTATTCCCGTAAATCAGTTGAAAACTTTGGAGCATCTTCAAATCCAGCCGATTTAATTGTTGCAAATCCTGATGTTGTACAACCAGAACAAGTAACGTCTATGGAAGTTGGATATAGAGGAAAATTAGACCTAGTAACTGTAGATTTAAGTGTGTACTACAACAAATACAAAGACTTTATTTCTACTGAATACGTTGTGGCTCCTTTATACGGAATAGCTGGAGACAATGGCTTATCGCTTGGTGCTTTAGCAAATGGCGATTACCAAGTGTACCAATCTTATACCAACTCGGATGTAGCTGTAAAATCTTACGGAGCAGCTATTGGACTTGGAATGAAAGTGCTTAATGGCTACGATTTAGATGGAAGTTATACCTATGCTAAAGAAGATTTCGATCAAAATGCCAATCCAGATTTTAGAACGGGCTTTAACACTCCAGAGCATAAAGTAAAAGTATCTTTTGGACGTACAGAAGTTATTAAAAACCTAGGTTTTAACGTGGCTTGGAAATGGAGTGATGCCTACTACTGGCAAGCTTCTTTTGGAGATGGAGACATCCCTGCTTTCCATTCTATGGATGCACAAATCAATTATACGGTTCCAAAAATTAAATCGGTATTTAAAGTAGGTGCATCTAATGTTTTAGGTGAAGAGTACTTTACTGCCATTGGTACTGGTAATATTGGATCTATCTATTACGTATCATGGACCATTAATAACTTATAATATCATGAAAAAATTTAATATGAAAACAAAATATATCTGGTTACTTGCTGTCCTAATGGGCTTTACAGCTTGTGACAGCGACGATGATTCATCCACCACGCCAGCCCCAGTTTATCCGGCACTAGTTACCGGAGAGGCAGATTTCTCCAACTATATAGCTGTTGGAGCCTCTTTCTCGGCAGGATTTACAGACAACGCTTTATTTATTGCTGCTCAAGAAAACTCTTTTCCAAACATCTTATCAAAGAAGTTTGATCTGTTAGGAGGAGGTAGTTTTAACCAACCATTAATGAACGATAATATTGGTGGTTTTGTTATGGGCGCAACAGTTGTTGCTAATCCAAGATTGTACTTTAATGGTACTGGTCCAGTTTTATTGCCAGCAACCCCAACAACTCAAATTACAGATCACTTATCAGGTTCTTTTAACAACTATGGTATTCCTGGTCTTAAGAGTTTTCACATGGGTGTACCTGGATATGGAACTGCAAATCCGTATTTCGGACGTATGGCTTCTAGCCCTGGCGCAACAGTTTTAGGAGATGCTGTAGGTCAAAACCCAACGTTTTTCACTTTATCTGAAATAGGTGGAAACGATGTTTTGTCTTACGCTACTTCAGGAGGAACAGGAGTTGATCAAACTGGAAACACGAACCCAGCAACTTATGGTGGTAATGATATTACCGACCCTAACGTATTTGCTGCTTCTTTTTCGGCTGCTGTTGACGCTTTAACGGCTAATGGCGCCAAAGGTGTTGTAGCTAACGTACCTTATATTACTAGTTTATCACATTTCACTACGGTTCCTTATAACCCAATCCCAATGGATGCAGGAACTGCTGCAGTTGTAAATGGAGCTTATGCGCCATATAATGGTGGTATTGCCCAAGCTTTTGCCTATTTAGTAGGAATAGGAGCAGTTACACAAGCAGATGCCGATGCTGAAATTGCGAAAAGAACCATTTCGTTTACAGCTTCTGCAACTAATGCTGTGGTTATTTTGGATGAAGATTTAACCGATTTAACTGGAATCAATCCGTCATTAGTAAGCATGAGACAAGCTACGGCTACCGACTTAATTGTATTACCTGCTTCAAGTTTTATTGGAACAGAAGCGATTCCTGGAAACCCGATGTCCATTAATGGTGTAGCGGTTCCTTTAGGAGATAAATGGGTATTAACACCAGAAGAGCAACAAGCTATAAAAACGGCTACAGATGCCTATAACGCGACTATAGCAGCTGTAGCGGCTTCTAAAAATCTGGCTATGGTTGATTTTAAAGGTATTTTAATACAAGCAGCTACTGTTGGTTATCCTTCAGGAAACTACATCCTAACAACCGATTTAGTTAGAGGTGGTTTGGTAAGTTTAGATGGTGTTCACTTAACAGCCAGAGGTTATTCGGTTATGGCCAATGAAATGATGCGAGCTATTGATGTGGCATACGGATCTAACTTTGAAGCTTCGGGGAATTTCCTAGATCCTGGAAACTATCCTACAAACTATCCGCCTACCTTACAATAATATAAGTAAAAAACACTTTAAAAACGCCTTCCATCCGTATTCGTGATGGAAGGCGTTTTTTGTGCTTAAAAAGGCAAAAAAATAGCTGTGGTTTTTAAATTAAAACTCCTATCTTTGCAGCGCGAAAAAACGCATATATCCATCGAGATATATTCTAAGTTTTTTCAGATGAAACATTTAGGAAATAAATAAACATAATAGTAATGTCAAAAGTTACAGGTAAAGTTGCACAAATAGTAGGTCCAGTAATCGATGTAGAATTCGGAGCTGGTGCTGAACTTCCAAAGATTTACGATTCATTAGAAATTAGAAGGACCGATGGTTCCATTTTAGTATTAGAGGTACAATCCCACATTGGAGAAGATACCGTTCGTACTATCGCCATGGACTCTTCTGACGGTTTAAGTAGAGGAACAGTAGTTCACGCTACTGGAGCGCCTATACAAATGCCAATTGGCGAAGATGTCTATGGACGTTTATTTAATGTTATTGGCGATGCCATTGATGGTCTTGGAAACTTACCTAAAGCAGGTGATGCTGGTTTACCAATTCACAGACAAGCGCCTAAATTTGAAGATCTATCAACATCTACAGAGGTTTTATTTACTGGTATTAAAGTTATCGATTTAATTGAGCCTTATGCAAAAGGAGGTAAAATTGGATTATTTGGTGGCGCTGGTGTTGGTAAAACCGTATTGATTCAAGAGTTGATTAACAATATTGCAAAAGGACACGGAGGTCTTTCTGTTTTCGCAGGAGTAGGTGAAAGAACTCGTGAAGGAAACGATTTACTTCGTGAAATGTTAGAGTCTGGAATTATCCGTTATGGTGATGATTTCATGAAGTCTATGGAAGATGGTGGCTGGGATTTATCTAAAGTTGATAAAACCGTTATGAAAGAATCTAAAGCTACTTTTGTATTTGGACAAATGAACGAACCTCCTGGAGCTCGTGCTCGTGTGGCCCTATCTGGATTAACTATTGCTGAGTATTTCCGTGATGGTGCTGGAGAAGGACAAGGAAAAGACGTTCTTTTCTTCGTAGATAATATTTTCCGTTTTACACAAGCTGGTTCTGAGGTATCTGCATTACTTGGGCGTATGCCATCTGCTGTAGGTTACCAACCAACCTTAGCAACTGAAATGGGTGCCATGCAAGAGCGTATTACTTCCACTAAAAGAGGTTCTATTACATCTGTACAGGCCGTTTATGTTCCTGCGGATGATTTAACGGATCCTGCGCCGGCAACAACTTTTGCCCACTTAGATGCTACTACTGTATTATCTCGTAAAATTGCTGAGTTAGGAATTTATCCTGCTGTGGATCCATTAGATTCTACATCAAGAATTCTTACTGCAGACATTTTAGGAGCTGAGCATTACGACTGTGCACAGCGCGTAAAAGAGTTATTACAACGTTATAAAGAATTACAAGATATTATTGCCATTCTTGGAATGGAAGAATTATCTGAAGAAGATAAAATGGCTGTTGGTAGAGCAAGACGTGTACAACGTTTCCTATCTCAACCGTTCCACGTAGCTGAACAATTTACTGGAATACCAGGAGTTTTAGTTGATATTAAAGAAACTATTAAAGGATTTAATATGATTATGGCAGGAGATTTAGATCACTTACCTGAATCGGCTTTCAACCTAAAAGGTTCTATTGAAGAAGCTATCGAGGCTGGAGAGAAAATGCTTGCGGAAGTTTAATCAAGTTCCAAGTTTCAGGTTCTGTATGGAATCTCATACTTATAACTCTTAACTCATAACTAAAAGAAAAATGTATTTAGAAATTGTATCACCAGAAGCCACCTTATTTAGTAACGAAGTGGATTCGGTTGTTGTTCCTGGAGTAGAAGGCGAGTTTGAAATGTTGAAAAACCACGCACCTATTGTTTCTCTCTTAAAAGAAGGTACTGTAAGGATTCATACCCACACCCAAAGTCATTTGGTGTTTGATGAGTTGCCTGCAGAAATAATACCTCATAAAGACAACGACAAGTTATTGCTTTTAAGAATCAGCTCAGGAACTGTTGAGTTGAAAGATAACAAAGTGATTATCTTAGTTGACTAAACTGTCTAAAACATTATAGTATATCTTAGAGACTGTCCCATAAAGACAGTCTCTTTTGTTTTATAGGATGTTTACTTTAATCTTCTTCCAGAGTTTTACAAGAAGCCATCCAAATATAATGGCCGCTCCCGTAAGCAAGAAGGCAGAGGTATATTCGCCATAAATAAAGTATCCCGTGGCAAACATGCTGCTGTAAATTAAGGCGCAACCTACCAACATGGCCAAAATACCAGAAGGGACGCTCCACCCCTCTTTGGAGTCCACCAATTCGATGTTTTCTTCGCGTGCTTCGGAAACAATTTTCTCCCATCCTGGACCTCCCGGTTGAATGCGTTTGTAGAAATTCTGTAACACCACTTTACTTTCAGCTTGGGTTAAAAACGTTACGGCTACCCACACTATGGTTGTTAATAACACCACGGTTGGGAATTTTGCCCATGCAGGAAAAAGCCCTTCCGTTCCGAAAAAATAAGCTCCTAGCTCGGTGAAGTTTAATAAGATGGAAACAATTCCAGACACAAACATGGCCGAGATTTCACTCCAAGCATTGATACGCCACCAAAACCAACGCAGAATAAAGATCAAGCCCGTTCCCGCACCAAACATTAAGATAATATCAAATAATTGCAAGGCATTGGTTAATACCAAAGCCAAAAGCGCAGAGCAAACCATTAGGAGGACAGTTGCCGACCTACCTACAGCTACCAATTGCTTTTCGGAGGCATTTTTATTGATTTGTTGTTTGTAAAAATCGTTGACTATATAGGAGGCTCCCCAATTTAAATGGGTGGAAATGGTACTCATATAAGCTGCTACCAAGGACGCTAGAACTAAACCAAGCAACCCACTTGGCAGTTTGGTTAACATGGCCGAATAGGCCAAATCATGTCCTAATTTGTCTTCGGCAACCAACGGAAAGGCTTCATGGATACTAGCAATATCTGGAAAAACCACCAAGGAGGTCAAGGCCACAATAATCCAAGGCCACGGACGTAAGGCATAATGCATGATGTTAAAAAAGAAGGTGGCACCAATGGCATGGTTTTCATTTTTAGCCGCCAACATGCGTTGGGCGATATAACCTCCCCCACCTGGTTCTGCTCCAGGATACCAAGAACTCCACCATTGTACTGCCAAAGGAATAATCAACAAAGTAATGAGCGCTTCGGTGTTACTAAAATCTGGTAACATGTTTAATTTGTCTGCTACGTTTTCATGTTGTAGCATGGCCTCCAAACCTCCTACTTCCGGTAAACCTACCAGATAATAGGCAGCTCCCAAAGACCCTGCCATGGCGGTGAAAAACAAGATGAAATCGGTGTAAACAACGCCTTTAAAGCCTCCTAAGGCACTAAAAATAACGGTAATGGTTCCTGCATAAATCACGGTTTCCCAAGGCTGTAAGCCCAGCATGATGGCGCCAATTTTTATGGCTGCCAAGGTTACGGCCGACATGGCCAGAATGTTGAATATAATTCCTAAATAAACAGCTCGAAAACCTCTTAAAAAACGGGCTGGAGCTCCGCCATAGCGCAATTCGTAAAACTCGATATCTGTAGTAACCTGCGATTTACGCCACAGCTTGGCATAAACAAACACCGTTAATAAGCCGGTGAGCAAGAAAGCCCACCAAACCCAGTTTCCAGAAACGCCATTGGTTCTAACAATATCTGTTACCAAGTTTGGGGTATCGGTAGAAAAGGTCGTGGCCACCATAGAAACTCCCAATAGCCACCAAGGCATGTTTCGTCCTGAAAGGAAGTATTCCGCTGCGGATTTTCCGGATTGTTTAGACACGTAAATCCCAACAAAGAGCGTGATTGCAAAGAAGGTAAGTATTAAAATAACGTCGAACGAGGACAATTCTACCATAAGTAATCGTAGTTTTTTTAGCGGAATGTGTTATACTTTTTTAATCACGTTGGTTACAATGCCCCAAATAACGAAATCGTTTTCTTCGGTAATTTGAATGGGTTGATACATCGGGTTTTCGGGTTGTAGCCAAACGCCATCCAATTCAACTCGCAAGCGTTTTACGGTAAATTCGCCGTCCAAAAAGCAAACCGCTATTTTATTGTGTGCCGGTTCCAAACTTCTATCAATAACCAATAAATCGTTATCGTCCATACCAGCACCAATCATGCTTTGACCGCTAACACGTGCATAAAAAGTTGTTTTCCGGTTCTTTACCAATAGGTTGTCTATAGAGAGGGTTTCATCTTCCTTAAAATCCTCCGCTGGTGCAGGAAATCCCGCAGAAATTCCGGTATCCATAAAAACCGCTCCAGATGGATTTGAAAAATCGGGAGAGAAAAAGTCGAGGTTTTGGTGTTTGTTTCGCATCATGATTGTTAGTTCTGTTTTAATAATCCTAACAAAACTAGTGGTATCTTCTTGGAACCTTAGGTTTTTGGGGCTTATTCCAAATATGAGAGACCGCTTTGTGGTTTTTATGTTGTTAGGAGCGTCAATTTAATAAATTAAACCATACTATGGGTGGAAGCGGGGTGTATTTTATCCCGAAAAGCCCCTAAATCCCCGAAGGGGACTTTTACTCTTGCGGAGAGGCTATGGTGTTGACGGGGAGTTGATATTCTCTCGCAAGGCAAGCAGGGGCGAAAAGAGGACTGTTTTTTAGTCCCAGTTTGCAGTTGTAGTTTTCAAACTCCCCAGTTAGGTTGTACCGTATCGTATTAGTAAAAGGAAGGTCTCCTTTTAGTTCTATCGGCAGGTAGGCTACGTCTAGCCCTACTGTCCTCGGGCTAGCCACCTCCGCCTTCCGTTCGTTTTGTCCGGAATTCGGGCAGGCTTCTTTACCTAAAGGGAGGAGCTCGGGAGCTATGGTTAGGTTCCTGGTGATTATTATACCATTCTCATAGGGTGGCATAGGGAAGTCATAGGACAACCATAGGGAAGGCATGGGAAAGGTATGGGAAAGCCATAGGAGAGCGTTTGGATTCTAGTAGTTGTTTCCGTTTGGATTTGCTGTTTTTAATATTAGATTATAAAATTCTAAACGCCACATTTCATTCAAGTTTAATTTGGATTTTTTGCCTGACAATTATGCGGGAAGGTTTATGTGAACTGGCCATGCACTATTCATACCTTATCCATGCAGTATCAAACACCCCTATAATCCCCTCGAGGGGATACTGACTCCGTCTGAAAATAACAAATCGGTTTTTAATTAAAAAATTATAATTTTTAGTCTCGGGCGTGGTGTTCAGGTTCGAGTTCCTGCCCGTCCGGCAGGCGGGCAAGTTCAAGTTTAATTTCGATTTTTTGCCTGACAATTATGCGGGAAGGTTTATGTGAACTGGCCATGCACTATTCATACCTTATCCATGCAGTATCAAACACCCCTATAATCCCCTCGCGGGGATACTGACTCCGCCTGAAAATAACAAATAGGTCTTTAATTAAAAAATCATCGTTTTTAGTCTCGGGCGTGGTGTTCAGGTTCGAGTTCCTGCCTGTCCGGCAGGCGGGCAAGTTCAAGTTTAATTTGGATTTTTTGCCTGACAATTATGCGGGAAGGTTTATGTGAACTGGCCATGCACTATTCATACC
>NZ_DATGNO010000100.1:0-15021 GCF_035306705.1 Xanthomarina sp. | reverse complement strand
CCGACTTACTTTTTCATTATTTGATTTTACTTCAAGCCAAAGGATTTCAATTTAATGATATTATAAAGGTTTTAGAGAAAAGGCATTTAAAATAAAAATGGAAGTAACTTAAGAAATCCAATTTCTAAAAATACATCTATTGGCAAATGTTACTTGGTAAATTCCAATTAAAATGATAAAAACTGGAATAGCCATGGCTATTGGGCCATACAGTTCCCTAACTTTGCTTTCGAAAAAGCTAAAATTCATTTGGACTATAATTCCAATTAATGAGATTATAAAGAATATAAGCGCTGTTTTTTTCTTAAACAATAAGGATATCGCTCCCAAAGTGCCTGCAAAAACAGCTACTGCAAACGCTACTGAAGCCCATATTGGAACTTGAAACAGGGCTTGCTGTTTATGAGTTAAAATAGCTAGTTGTTCGTCTGTTATAAAAGTTTGTTTTAAATATGCAGTAACTCCAATAAGATTCCAAACCAAAGAAGCAATTCCTACAAGCCAAAACCATAAAGTGGGCTTATTAGTTGATTTATTAGCCATAATGATAATATTTAGGGTTCTTATTTACATACAAGGTATAAAAAATTTGGCAGTTCTCGAAAATGCCTTATTTTTCGGCATAAAACTAAAGTGTTGTGTTTAACAAAAGATATTACTACGTTGTAACTGTTCAATATTTAGGATATAGATTTCATGGTTGGCAAAAACAACCAAACTTAAAAACGGTTCATCTTATGATAGACAGAACCCTTAACTTTATTTTTGAAGGAAAACGTTTTAAAAGCCTAGGATCTGGAAGAACAGACGCTATGGTTTCTGCTCAAGAAGCTGCTTTCGAGTTGTTTGTTTACGAACCTTTGGAAGATTTTGAAGAATTTCTGACCTTATTTAACATCAACCTTCCACAGGATATTCGGGCGCTTTCTGTAAGAGAAGTAACTAAGGATTTTAATGTTATAAATGATGCTAAAATTAAGGAATACCTATATGTTTTTGCCCATGGCGACAAATACCATCCATTTTGTGCACCAATTATGACTACAATTTTAGATAAACTGGATATAGAAGCCATGAAGCAAGGTGCTAAACTTTTTGAAGGTTTTCATAACTTTAAAACCTACTGTTATAAAGCAACAGATAATGGCATTTACAACAGGGAAATCCTGACCTGTGAAATTGTGGAAAACACACTTTTTACAGCTAATTTCTTTCCTAAAACATCGTATATTCTTCGGGTTAGAGGACAAGGTTTTATGCGAAATCAAATCCGATTAATTATGGGAGCCTTAATAAAACTTGGGAAAGGAGAAATTGCTTTAGATTATATAACAGAATCCTTAAAGCCCGAAAGCACAGAGGTTATGGATTATATTGCACCAGCTTCAGGCCTTATTTTAAATAAAGTCGAATTCGAATAATAGTTTGTTATTTAAAAAAAACATCTATAAAACCTTATTTTATAAATTAAAATAGTTTTTGAGTTAACATGTTTTCTATTAAGGTTAGTATAAATTTTATTATTGCATCATATTTGTGATACAGACTTGGTAATCAAGTTTAATAAATAACCAAAAAACTTAAAATCATGAAAAGAATAATATTTATGTTGGTCTTTTTATTTTCACTTTCCATTGCATTTACAGGATGTAGAGACGAAAAAAAAGCAGATAACAAAGTAGAAAAAGCCATAGATAAGGCTGGAGATAATATTAAAGACGCCGCCGACGATGTTGGAGATGCCATTGAGGATGCTGCAGATGATGTTGGCGACGCTTTAGATGGTAAGTAACCAGCCATATCAAATTAACAGTTAAAATTACAAACTTTTTAAAAACTTATCAATATGAAAAATGTATTATATATAGCAGTCTTTATGTTTACTACGGTGTTTTTTGCACAAAACAAACCTAAAAATGTATCTGAAGAAACAACCACTAAAACCATTACAATCGATGATGGTCAAGAAGTAACAGAACAGAAAGTGAAAATAACAACTCGCGAAGAACAAAAAATCGAGTTAGATGAAAGTGAGAAAAACAATGTCAATCAGGATATTGTTGCTTCTCCAACAAAAGTAACACAAACTATTGAAATAGATACCGAAATGGATCCGATATACAATTCTAAAACCGAATCGATTCATTATAATTATAATGATGAGAATTATGTTTTCAAGAAAAATAGTAAAGGATTTATGGTTTCAGAATTAGCCTCAGATTCAGAAATGGATTTTGGTAATATTCTAAGAACAAGTAGGGCGAACAACTATTATTTTACTTCAAACGATTATAATGGTATTGGGTATTTTGACACAAACAATAATTTTGTTATTGAATATTATGATGCTAGTAAAAACGCCATTGTTAAAAAGGTTTTTACCATGGCCAAATAATTATTAGGCAAGTATTTTTATAAAACATATAAACTTTAAAAATCTCAGATCAACTATCGATTTGAGATTTTTTTATTATAAAAACTTCAGTTGTTTTCACTCAACATCTTCACGGTTTGATACTTGAATGCAGATTTTATATCTATTACGTTGCTGGATTGTATTGCCTTTAATAGAGGGTTTTTAGCAGTAAATATTGATTACCATTATATTGTTGAAAGCACGTAGATAATAGTAGTGATCAAGCCTATTAAAAACACAAATACTGAATAGAGCAAAAGGGATTGTTTTATAGAAATAACTAATCCTAGAAAATATAAGTCGTTAATCAGTTCATTGTAAATAGCATTGCCACTACTCATGATACGTTCAAATTCTTGTTTAAATTCTGTTAATGTTTGTTTCGAAAAATTATCGGCATATAATGTTCCTTTATAACCACTTTTTTCAAATTTCCTTCCCAAATAGCGATGGGGAAGCATACTAAACAAAGCAAAAATCATAGATAACATACTGCTTATTACTAGTATTTTAGTGCCTAAATCTATATTTAATGTTTTATTGCTTTTATCTATAAAATGAATACCAAACAATAGCGAAGTTATGATGGAGTTTACAGTTAAAATTATCCTCGCTTTATTATCAACCATTTTTAAAAGATTGTAATGGTTTTTAGAGAGTGTTCTAAAAAGCGTTTGTACGCCTCTAGAATCATATTTTTCCAATTTTTCTTGACGTAAACTGAAATCACTTACATTTTTAATGTTTTCTTCCATGATAATTGATTTAAATTTCACATAAATGCTTTACTTCATTTAAAACTCTTTGCATCCTAATTTCTGAAACTCCAATATCTCTCATGGTTTCAGTTGAATTGGCTAATTCTTTAACTAGAACAATGTTTTTCTCTATAAGCTGGTGTTTTTCCTTTTTTGTTAAACTTGTTAAAGTAGTTACAGGATATAAGGCTAAGCTGTCGATATTTGCTTTTAAACCATTGTTTTTAGGATAATCCCAACTCAACAAAGTCAAACCTACACATTTTGCATAATTTATGGCATCTTCAGTAAACCTGGTGTTTGTTACCAACCAACCTTGTTTTAAATGGGTTTTATTGTTTGGATCCTTATTCCATTCCTTTTGTATATCCAAAAATCTGGAATTAATGTATAAAGGTACTCTTACATTACTTGTTCCTTTAGCGTCCGAATGAAATTTACATTCAATAGCATATACATTTCCTTCTTTTTCAGCAAGAACATCAATTTCATGAGTAACACATTCGCCATTTAAAATAACTCCTACTTTAGTTTTAAATCCTTTTTCTTTTAGTAGGGCACCTATCAATCTCTCAAAAGGAAAACCCGTTGGCCCTAAATCGAAAATAGCACGTTTTAAACTATATCTAGAAGCCGAGATCCTGTTGTGTTTCTTTAATAAAGCAAATGCTTTTTTATATATATGATTGGATGACATTCCATCAAAAGCCTCCAATTGAATTTTAGTCACTATAGTTTCGACTACATCCTGGGCTGCACCTGTAGACAAGAGCGATTGTCTTAATTTTTCAAATGAAAAAAGCTCTGTTTCCCCATTACTTTTTTTAATAAAAACTTGCTTTTCCATAATAATTTAATGTTTTAAAATCTTAGAATTTCTGTCATGATTCCAAATCTAATAACAGAAATTTGATGTTGAAAATAAATATTGTAATAATCCATACCATGATAAAACTGAACAAAGAAACCTATGTCTTCCAAGAATTTTGGATGGTAATAAAAGGTGAGTTTGGCATTAAGTCGCTCTAAATCAAGCATCTTTAAATTGTTGTAATTATCAAGCATAAAGATGGTTTCAGCTTTTAATGAAAACCTTGCTCGATTTTGATTTGTCAATTTGTTTAAAGGGAATTTAAATGAAGTAAACGCATTGTGCCATCTCAAACCGCTATAAGAACCTTGCAGCTCGTCTTGCATCCAGTATTTTGGATGAATTTCCATAGAGCTTTTTAAAGTTTTAATGGCTTTTAAGGTTTTACTAAAATCAGTTTGGATAAGCCCTAATTCGATAAAATTTGTCGAAAAATTTCCAGACTCTAAATTTATGGAACCATCTTCCTTATAAAATTCGCCATCCTGTCCATTAGAATGATGTGCAAGTCTTCCAAATAAAACCGAGTATTCTAGTTCACTTTTATGGTTTAAAAGATAAAATACAGAAATTTGAGGAATATAACTAGGTGTTTGAACAGGATAGGAGTATTCGTTGTACATTCTAATAATAATCTGAGGAGTTAATATGGCCATCAGCTTAGAATCCTTCCGTTTTCTTATCACAAATGACGGATTTACATTGGCTTCAAATATTAAGGGTTCTATATTTCCAATATCTGTGGGAAAGGTAATATAGCTATCACTTTGATTGATTAATGCTATTTTTTCTAACGAAAGTTTAGGCATAAGAGAGTCTGAATTCTGTGCCGATAAATAAAAGGTAGAACTAAAAACAAGAATCAATATGATGAATCTAAACGGCATCTTTATTTATAAATTACTCTTACAGAGATGGTTGTGTCTTTAATTAAGTTAAAACTAGCTTTTTTAAAATTTGGACGATTGTTCAATCCAAAATCATCATAATTAGATAACCCAATGCCTTCTTTAGGTAATGGCAACATAAATTTTTTATCTATTTTTTTGTTGTTGTTTTCGTCATGTAAAACGGTTACTGCGTAAAAACCCAGAGGTAAATTGTTAAAGGTGACTTTCGCCTTCTTATCTACAATTTCCACAATATCTTTTTTATAATAATTTTTAAGTTTTTCATCAGGGATTGAGCCGTCTTTATTATATAGTGTAAATACAACTGTGCCATCCGAATTATTTAATTCTTTCACTTTTATGGTTAAATCATGTGTGTTCGTTTCAGTATTTGTAATGAGTGCTACAAATAATATCAAACTCAAAATGAGCGCTTTTTCCATAGAAATTTATTGAATTTATAAAAGGCTATAAGTGAAAAAGTAAATGTTAACAACATTCTAAAAAGCATGGCTTCAATAGTTTTTGTTTCGTAAATACCTCCATTTTTAATGTGAAAATGCAAAGCAATAAACGCAAGGATTAAAATAATCAATGCTGTAATTAAAACCGAGAAAGTCCATTTTTTACTTTTAACAAACCCGTAAACGGCCAAAAAATAAAGAATACTACAAATAAAATTTGCCCATACAATAAAAAGAACATAATTGCCTTCTTTAGCTCTAATACCGAACCAATCGAAAATTACCGAGCTACTCATAAACAAAGTAAGTAAAGCAAATAGGAGCAAAATAATAGCACTTGCCATTGGGACTATTTTTATATTTTTCATGAGATCGGTTTTTTTGTTATACGTTCACCTAACCACCATTTAGGCCTGTCTTGTTTGTTTATCAATCCGAATTTGTTAATAGAGTGAGATTTAATGTGGGTAATTACTTCCTCAACAGAATCGGTTACAAATAACAACTCCATATCCTCCGGACTAATGCTTTCATTTTTCGCCATTAATTCAATATGTTCGCATAATTCCTTATGATATTCTGAATCAAAAATAACTACAGGAAAATCTTGGATTATTTGAGTTTGTATAAGTGTTAAAGCTTCAAAAAGTTCATCTAAAGTGCCAATTCCACCAGGCATAACTACAAAAGCGTAGGAGTATTTTACTAAAACTACTTTGCGTATAAAGAAGTATGGAATGTCTATCCATTTATGAAGATACGGATTTTGTTTCTGCTCAAAGGGTAAAATAATATTGCATCCAACGGAATATCCACCGGCTTCAAAAGCACCTTTGTTTGCGGCTTCCATAATTCCAGGGCCACCACCAGTCATTACGGTAAATCCTATTTTTGCTAATTCAGCTCCAATTTTTTCGGCATTTTTATAATGCTCAGAGTCTTTTGTAAATCGGGCAGAGCCAAAAACCGTCACACAAGGCCCAATAAAATGCATTTTCCTAAACGCATTGATAAAGTTAAAAAACACTTTAAAAGCAAAGGTTAATTCTTTAAAACGAGATAATGGACCTCTAACAAACAAGGATTCGTCTGTTGAAAGTTTATGATTGTTTTGTGTTTCCATAAAAGTGCTATTTAAGAGGTTTTTTTATAACTCCAAACGGCCAGACCATTCATAATAACAGCATAAATAAGTGTTTTGATAAGTTGTGGCAGTATATCCATAAAGCCAGAACCTTTAAGCATAACCATCCGCATCACTTCAACAAAATATTTAATAGGATTAAACTCTGTAAGGATTTGAGCCCATTCTGGCATGCTTTCAATTGGTGTAAACAAACCACTCATTAGTATAAAAATTACAACAAAAAACCAAGCAATAAACATGGCTTGTTGTTGCGTATCTGTAAAATTTGAAATAAATAATCCCATTCCAAGAATCACTAAAATATAAATAGAAGTGTAAGCGTACATTAATAATAAACTCCCCACCATTGGAACATCAAAAATTAACCTTGCCAATATTAATCCTATGGTTAATAAGCCCATGCCTATAATCCAAAACGGAAAGAGTTTACCAATTATAAATTGGCTTTTTTTAATAGGTGTTACGTTTATTTGCTCTAAGGTGCCAATTTCTTTCTCCCTAACTATATTCATTCCTGAAAGAAATAAAGTAATCATGGTAACTAGTAATACAAGAATCCCTGGAACCATAAAAGTTTTGTAATTTAGGGTTTCATTATACCAAAATAACGGAATGGTTTCAATATTAACAGGCTTAATTTGTGCATCTGAGATTTGCATCAAATCCGTTCTAATATGCTTGTTGTAGTTTTGAATTATTTGTGTGATATATACGTTTTCTACACCAGCAGCTGCACCATCAATGGCATTTATGGTTATACCAAGATTTACTTTTTTTTCTTTTTGTAAATCCCGTTCAAAATGCGTAGGAATCTCTAAAACCACATCTACTTCGCCTTTTAGCATCGCAGAACTTGCAATTGCTTCTGAAGGAAAAACAGTTAACACGTTAAAATAGGTTGATGCCTCAAACTTTTCTATTAATGCTCTGGATAGGGAACTCTGATCATTGTCTATATATGCGAATTTGATGTTTTTAACTTCAAAAGTTGCCGCATTTGATAGAATAACCAATTGGAGTAGTGGTAACACAAAAATAATTGGGAGCATGCCTTTATTTCTAAAGATTTGCTTAAACTCCTTTTGTATGATGTATCTTATTGTTTTCATATAACTTCCTGCGAAGACAGGAATCTCTTTTTTTAATTTACAATACCTACTTTTTCACTCCAACCTAATTTTATATTTTTTTATGCTCAATCCTATAAAAAAGACAGTCATTCCCAATAAAATAAGGGTCTCTTTCCATAAAAATTGTAAACCGACACCTTTTAGCATAATCCCTTTTAAAATGATGATAAACCATTTGGCAGGAATGGCATGACTTATTATTTGTAAAGGCATAGGCATACTTGAAATAGGAAAAATAAAACCAGACAACAAAATAACTGGAAGCATGAGTCCCATTAAAGAAATCATCATGGCTGTTTGCTGGGTTGCTGAAATGGTTGAAATTAAAATCCCTAAAGCCAAAGCCGAAATAATAAACAACACACTTTCCAGACCTAATAAAAACAAACTACCTTGTACGGGCATTTTAAAGATGAATATGCTCAATAATACAATAACAACTGCATTGATAATCGATAGAAAAATATATGGAAACACCTTGCCTATAATAACTTGAAAAGGTTTTATAGGAGACACTAATAAAATTTCCATAGTGCCGAGTTCTTTTTCCCTAGTTATGGAAATGGAAGTCATCATGGCTGAAACCAACATTAAAATAATAGTCATAACGCCAGGAACAAACATATACACGCTTTTTAATTCTGGGTTATAAACCATTCGTGGTTGTGGAACAATAACATAGTTGATGGTAATACCTTTATTTTGCTCTTGTTGGTAATTTTGTAAAATAGAGTTCACATAATTACTAATGGTATTTGCTGTGTTAGGGTCTGTGGCGTCTGTAATTATTTGAACAGTTGCCCGATGGTCTTTTACTAAGTTTTTACTGAAATCTTTTTCGAAATTTAAAACAGCTTTTACTTTTCCTTTTTTGAAAACAGCTTCAATATCATCTTCACGTTCAATGATTTGTTCGATACTAAAATATTTTGAAGCGGAGATTTTATTGATAATTTCTTTGGTTGTAGCATCTTTAGAATGATCTAAAATGGCAATGTCCACATTGTTGATTTCATTGGTAATAGCAAAACCAAACAGAAGAATTTGGACTATAGGCATGCCAAAAAGAATAAACAATGAGCGTCTATCTCTAAAAATATGATAAAATTCTTTTGTTATAAAGCCTATAAATCGTTTCATAATACATTCTTGCGAAAGCAGGAATCTTTTTTAAGTTTGTTATTATTATCTTTCCCTTTGATGACGATAAAACACGTAGGTTTTTACATTAAACTCCTACGGTAATCTGCGTCATCTGCGGAATAACTTTTTAGCCTCTAGCCAATTTTAAAAACACATCATTCATACTATCTACCTGAAATTGTTCCTTTAATTTTTTAGGTGTGTCTAAGGCTTCAATTCTGCCATCAACCATAATGGAAACGCGATCGCAATACTCCGCTTCATCCATATAATGCGTGGTAACAAAAATGGTTGTTCCTTGATGCGACGCTCTGTAAATCATTTCCCAAAACTGACGTCTGGTAATCGGATCCACGCCACCTGTAGGTTCATCTAGAAACACGATTTTAGGTTCATGTAATAAAGCCACTGAAAATGATATTTTTTGTTTCCAACCTAAAGGTAAGGAACCAACTAATTGATTGGACACTTCCTCCAAACCTAAATCTTCAATAAGCTCCTTGGTCTTTTCTTTAATTTTTAATTTTGATAAGCCGTAAATGCCACCAAAAAAAGTAATGTTTTCTTTAACGGTTAAGTCGTCGTACAAAGCAAACTTCTGGCTCATATAACCTATGTTTTTCTTGATATTTTCTGCTTGTGTAAAAACATCGAAACCCGCTACTTTTGCTGCTCCAGAAGTAGGAATGGAAATACCAATAAGCATTTTTATAGCTGTGGTTTTTCCTGCACCATTAGCACCAAGAAACCCAAAAATCTCTCCTTTTTTAACTTCAAAAGTAATGGCATTTACAGCTGTAAAATCCCCAAACATTTTGGTTAAACCTTCTGCTTCTATAACGTTCGTTTCTTTCATTGTTTTAATTAAACCTAAGTTTCAATACGTCGAGATTAAGAAACTTACAGGTTGTTATTTCGCCAATTCCATAAAACTATCTTCTATGGTTGCTTGAGTTTTTTCTATTCTAATATTCGACAGATTTTGTTCTTCTAAATAGGATTTTAAATTTTTAGGATTAAAATCCGAACGTGTATCTGTATAATGAACAAACTCTCCAAAAGGATACACACTATGCTGATGCGGGTAGGCCTTTAGGCTATTTATTAATTGATACATATTGTTGGCACTCACATTATAAATGGTTTTAGGGTACTGTTTTACAATGTTTTCGGGAGTGTCGATTTGAAGAATTTCCCCATCTTGAATCAGGGCAATCCTATCACATAAAGCGGCTTCGTCCATATATGGTGTGGATACTAAAATAGTAATACCCTTTAGTTGCAAGCGCTTTAACATTTCCCAGAATTCTTTTCTGGAAACAGGATCCACACCTGTGGTGGGTTCATCTAAGAACAAGACTTTGGGTTTGTGAATTAAGGCACAGCATAAGGCTAGTTTTTGTTTCATACCACCGGATAATTTTCCGGCTCTACGGTCTTTAAAAGGTTCAATTTGAACGTAAATATCTTCTATCAACTCGTAGTTTTCTTCAATGGTTGTTCCAAAAATAGTAGCAAAGAATGTGAGATTTTCTTCAACAGTTAAATCCTGATATAAGGAAAATCTCCCTGGCATATAACCCACGTGCTTCCTGATTTCCTTAAAGTCTTTTAATACATCTAAACCTGCTACAGTGGCGTTTCCTTCATTGGCAATTAACAGGGTAGTTAAGATTCTAAAAAGTGTTGTTTTACCTGCTCCATCAGGACCAATAAGCCCAAAAAGTTCATTGGGTTTTACTTCAAATGAAATATTCTGTAAAGCTTTGACCTCTTTATATGATTTTGATATATTGGAGACAGTAATTCCCACGAGTTCTAGTTTTGTACAATTATTTTAGTTTCTAAAGTAACTTTAGAAGTAATCGAATTTGAGATAAGACACGCTTTTTCCGATTTCTCTATAATACGTTGTGCACGATCGCGTTGGCTTTCGTCTGCAATTACCACTTCTGGAAACAATAGAATTTCACTCATAACAAACTTGCCATCTACCTTTTCTAAAATGCCTTTCGATGGACATTTAAAACTGATAAATTCCAATTTCGAGTATTCGGAGATTGCCAAAAAAGTCGTCATTAAACAACTGCTAACGGCAGCTGTAAATAAATGTTCTGGCGACCAAATATATGGCATCCCATTAGGGAACTCAGGAGGTGTTGCAACTTCCATGCAATTAGTTTCCTGAGTTTCCTTATTGTGTAATTCTGGAGAACACATGTTTCCTTTTCGGTCTTGAGTCCAAGTAATATCTACATTATAAACATGTTTTTCCATAATTATTTTTATTTTGAGATTATTTGAAATAGGTAGTATAAGCGTTTAAGTTATCTGTAATACTTTTTAAGGCTTCTGCACCTTCTTCTGTAGTTTTTGTTTCTAAAAGCACATTAATTTTTTCAATTAAAGGATGTAAAAACACATGAAGGTTGTCGTGTGATGGTCCTGTCATGGTACATTCCTTAACTAAAGTGTTTTTTCTACTATTTAGTTTATCAGCTAAGCTTAAATAGTCTGCAACGGTTTCTGTTTTACTTTCAGAAATTAGTTTTAGCATGTCGTTTACACCATCTGTAGTTTCAATATTGGCAAGCCATTGGGATCCATTATCCATTTGGATCTCATTCATCCAATTGTTATTTAATGCAGAACTAGCTTGATGGGTTTCATGGTTTTCATGTGAAACAATTTCAGTTTCTTCTTGTGTGTTTTGTTCTGTAGCATGTTCTTCTTTTTTGTTGTTACAACTTGTAAGAATAAATGCTAACATTGCGATTGATAAAAGTGTTTTTTTCATAATATTTGATTTTAAGGGTTGATTTTAATTTTTTAGCCACATTTCGGCTGGCATGCCTATTTTTAAGCTACCATCGTTTATAACAGTTATTTTTACTGCATAAACCAAAGCAACTCGTTCTTCTTTTGTTTGAATTATCTTTGGGGTGAACTCAGCTTCTGATGCAATCCAGGTAATGGTTCCTTCATAATCTTTCATGCCATCATCGGCATCAATTTTCACACCTACTTTTTCACCAATTGCTAAATTGGCCAATTGTATTTGACTTACAAAAACACGTAATTCCATAGTGTTTAAATCGGCTATTTTGTATAACGGTTTTCCAAAAGCTGTAATTTCATCAGGTTCTGAGTATTTGGTTAAAACGGTTCCATTTATTGGATTGATAATTTTACATTTTTCAATTTGATCATCAATTTGCTTTAACTGAACATCAATGCTTTTTAGCTCGTTAACAACTGGTGCATTTTGGATTTCTACGCTTCTTATTTGTTGTTTAATCACGTTTATTTCACCTAAAATATCATCCAATTGTTTTTGTGTACCAGCGTTATCTTTAATAAGGTTTTCAGTTCTGGTTTTATTGATATTGGCTGTTTTTAATTTGGCGTTCAACACAGCAATTTGCGATAAAACACCTTGGGATTTAGAGCTTACCACATCTTTTGATACTAAAAGTTGTTCGCGTTTTAAATATAAAGGAATGGTGTCGATATAACCAATAAACGCTTCTTTTTTAAGCACGTCTCCTTCATTGACTTGAAACGCCATGAGTTTGCCATTATTTTCAGCCGAAACAGTTATTTCTGTGGCTTCAAAATTTCCGTAACCATCAGCTTTTCCATTAGAATCGCCACAAGACACTAAACTTAAAACGCCTAAGCTAATTGCTATAAAATATGTGTGTATTTGTTTCATTTTATTGTCCTTGAGTGATGTTATAATTTGCTTTTGCCAATTCTAGCTGAATGTTGTGCGTTACCAGCATATTTTCAGCTTCAAATAAATTTGTTAGTTCAGTAATGTAGGTTGACGTTGTAATCACGCCATTTCTTAATTGGGATTCTGTTGCTAATAATACCTCTTTTCTTAGATCGATTATCTGTGAATCTATTGTGATATTCTCTGATATTTTATTAATTTCAGACTGATGTTGATTGAGTTCAATATTTGTATTTAATTGAAAAATTTCTGTTTCATTGTCAACAATATCTTTATTAATCATTAAAGATTCGCGTTTCTTTTTATTGGCATTCCAATCGAATACATTCCAGTTTAGTTTTACACCAACGGTATAAAATGGCTGAAAGGAATTATCCAACATATTTAATCCAGGATTTCCAATACCTCCGGTTGCAAATCCGAAGAGTTTTGGGATATTATCTTTTTGAATAAGTTGCTCCTGACTTTCAATTTCTTCTTTTTTAAGTTGAAATAAATCCATTTCTGGACGTTGAGTTGTAGGAGTGAGTCTGGTTGAAATTTGAGGTTCTTGAAACGTGGTTGAAACATCTAAAGATTGACCAATTAAAGCTGATAAGGTTTCAACTAACACCTTTTTATTGTTGTTTATGTCCGAAAACTGTTGCTTAATTCTTAACAATTCTGCTTCAATAACTTTATCTGAAGAAGGCAACATAGTTCCATATTGAATACCTGATTTTACTTCCTTTAGTTTACTTTCCAATTGTGTTTGCTTCGTTTCTAATAAACTAAAAGATTCATTAGAAAGCAGAATTGAAAAATAAAGTCGGTTCACCTGTTGTTTTAATTGATATAAACTGACTTCTAATTGTTTTTGTTGGGTTTTTAATTGAGCCGATTTCACTTTTGATGAGGCATCAATAGAACCACCATTGTATATAAGCTGATTCACTGAAAGTGTTGCGCGATATTGATCGTTATTGGGGGGTTCGATTCCAGTATTATCTAATGGAATTTGAGTGACATCAGATAGATAAGAAGCTTGAGCATCGAAACCTAACTGTGGTAATTTTGCTGTATCAATAGCGTCAAGTTCCAATTGCGTTTTATTTTCAAACAAAGCTCTTTGTTTGACCAAGGGATAATTTTCAGATACTAATTGATAGCAAGTTTCCAAACTAATTTGTTGTTGAGACCAACTTGTTATAGTTATTAAAAAGAAAACCAAGATGCTGATTATTGTCTTCATTTTAATGTTGTTTTATTGAATTAAATATAAATTCTGAAACTTCTGTTTTCCTTTGTTCCATAAGCTCTTTAAAACCTTTGTCGTCTTCTTTTGTAAAGGCCTTAATTAGAGGTTTTGCTACAAAAGGGAAGATATTTAACGCTAAAATGTTTATAAATAACTGATCGCCTTTGGTAGGTTTTAAGACGCCTTGGCTCACTTCTAATTCAACTTGTGCTTTAAATTTTTCAATATTTAATAAGGTAGAGTTTTCTTGAATTTTTATAATAAAATCTGGGTTTCTATTAAGTTCTTGAATAATAAAATTTGGTAAATAAGGGTGTTTTATAATAAAGGAAATATAATTAGAAGTAAAACTCTTTACCTTGTCTTCAATAGAAGAATTATCATTCAAAATCTTATTTAATTGAGGAGCTAGTAAGGAAAAGGCATTTTTAAAAACAGCTTCAAAAAGTAATTGTTTGCTTTTGTAATAATAATGAAGCATGGCCTTGTTAATACCTGCCTCATCTGCTATTTCTTGCATTCTAGCGCCATCCATACCTTTTGACTGAAATATATTTTTAGCTGCATCTAAAATTTGATCTTCTGTAGTATTATCTTTAGTTTTTGCCATAATTAACTATTTAGTTTAACCATTTGGTTAGCAAATATACAAAATTATATACAATGCAATAATAAAAGGATAAAAGAAGTTAGATGTAAAACACAATAACTTGCATGTCAGTATTTTAAAGCGTATAATTTTAAGGATAAAAAAATAGAATTAGAAAGAATTTAGTTAAAAACTCGTTTTTAAGTTTAACTTAAATCAAGTAATTATGATAATTACTATATTAGCTTAAAATATTTATACCTATCAAAACACTACCAAATTATATACTCATTGTCATGTTATTCTGTTTTATAAATCAAGTTATAGCACAGACTGATTCTATTACTCCTAGAAAAATAACAACGGAATATACAGACAAAGGGTTTGCTTTTAGTACATGGGACAATAATTACTTGTTACATATTGAATCTAGATTGCAGTTTCGTTTTGCAACACCTAATGACCAAAATCCATTAACTCTGGATGATTTCTATGGAGATAATCAAACAACTTTCAAAATTAATAGAGCCCGTTTAAAAATTGGTGGTCATGCCTATCAACCTTGGCTAAAATATTATTTTGAATATGAATTAGCTCAAGGAAATCTTTTGGATTTCAGAATTATGATTGAACGTTG
>NZ_DATGNO010000099.1:0-11937 GCF_035306705.1 Xanthomarina sp. | reverse complement strand
CAATGGTATTAAAATTATTGTCGACAAAAAAAGCTTTTTATACCTTATTGGTACCACTCTAGAATATGCTGGAGGGTTAAATGGAGCAGGTTTTGTTTTTAAAAACCCCAATGCCAATAGAACTTGTGGCTGTGGTGAATCATTTTCACTATAAGCACAGATAAATCTGCCTATAGACAGGCAGGTCTTCCAAAAAGGAAGACTTTTTATAAATAATTATTTTAAGTAACATGAACAAGTATACTGAAGACGATTTAAGAGAAGAACTAAAAACCAAAGAATACGAATATGGTTTTTTTACAGATATTGAGTCGGAAACATTCCCTATAGGTTTAGACGAGGACGTAGTAAGAGCGATTTCGTTAAAAAAAGAAGAACCACAATGGATGACCGATTGGCGCTTAGAAGCTTTTCGCGCCTGGAAAGAAATGATAGAGCCAGATTGGGCCAATGTTAAATATATAAAACCCGATTTTCAAGCTATTTCCTACTACTCCGCACCAAGTACAAAACCTAAATACGATAGTTTGGACCAAGTAGATCCGGAATTATTGGATACATTTAAAAAACTTGGTATTTCGTTAGACGAGCAAAAAAAATTGGCTGGGGTTGCCATGGATATTGTTATAGACTCCGTTTCTGTAGCCACTTCCTTTAAGAAAACCCTTGGAGAAAAAGGCATTATTTTTTGTCCGATAAGCGAAGCTATTAGAGATTATCCGGATTTAGTAAGAAAATATATAGGAACCGTTGTTCCACAAAAAGACAATTATTATGCAGCCTTAAATTCTGCTGTATTTAGTGATGGAAGTTTCTGCTACATTCCTAAAGGAGTTCGTTGTCCGATGGAACTATCTACATATTTTAGAATTAACCAAGGTGGAACCGGTCAATTTGAGCGCACACTTTTAATTGCAGACGAAGATAGTTATGTAAGCTACCTAGAGGGTTGTACGGCTCCAAGTAGAGATGAAAACCAATTACACGCTGCCGTTGTAGAACTCATCGCTTTAGATGGCGCAGAAATAAAATACTCAACCGTACAAAACTGGTATCCCGGAAATGCCGAAGGTAAAGGTGGTGTTTACAATTTTGTAACCAAAAGAGGGATTTGCGAGAAAAACGCAAAAATTTCATGGACACAAGTAGAAACTGGATCAGCAGTAACTTGGAAATATCCAAGCTGCATCTTAAAAGGCGATAATTCTGTAGGGGAATTTTACTCCATTGCAGTTACCAATAATTTTCAACAAGCGGATACCGGAACCAAAATGATTCATTTAGGTAAAAACACGAAATCGACCATTATTTCTAAAGGAATTTCTGCTGGTAGATCTCAAAACTCTTATAGAGGATTGGTGAAAATTGGACCTAATGCAGAAAATGCCCGTAACTTCTCGCAATGTGATAGTTTACTTATGGGTAATGATTGTGGTGCACATACTTTCCCATACATTGAGGTCAAAAATAAATCAGCTCAAATAGAACACGAGGCGACCACTAGTAAAATTGGAGAAGACCAACTTTTCTATTGCAACCAACGTGGTATCAATACAGAAAAAGCCATTGCATTAATTGTAAACGGATTTAGTAAAGATGTATTAAATAAACTCCCAATGGAATTTGCTATTGAAGCTCAGAAACTATTGGAAATCTCGCTAGAAGGATCTGTTGGTTAAAATTTTATAACCTTGAAAGGTTTGAAACCCTTATATAACTAAAATGAATTTTCGTTTTTTTAAAAATTAATTATGAAAAAACTATTAATCTTAATCTTTGCTCTTACAAGCTTCTATAGCTGTAAAAACAATTCCAACGATGAATCTGTTGCTACCGAAAAGGACAACACCGAAGTTGAATTAAAAGGACTCACCTTGCTAAAAGGAGATTTCGTGTATTTTGCTGACGGTGCCGTATTACAAACGCCTCACGAAGTTTATGGAGTAGTCATTGACGAAAAAATGCACGAACTAGACAATAAGGTAAAGGCTTACAAGAAAGCAGACACAGATATGGTTCCTGTTGAAATAAGAGGGAAAATCATCCAAAAACCTGAAGGTGAGGAAGGCTGGCCTTTCCGAATAGAAATTAAAGAAATTGTAAATATTAGCGAACCAGATCCTAATAAACAAGATATTATTTTAGGAACTGAAAAATAACCCAAAACCAAGTATTATTTTAAGTGATAATAAAGCTTAAAATTGTAATTTTTTGAATATATAATTATGTTAAAAATTAAGAATTTACACGCAAGTGTTGAAAATAAAGCCATTTTAAAAGGCATTAATTTAGTAATAAATCCTGGAGAAGTACATGCCATCATGGGACCAAATGGTTCTGGAAAAAGCACCTTAGCTTCTGTAATTGCAGGAAAAGAAGATTACGATGTTACAGAAGGGGAAATTCTTTTGTTTGATGAGAGCATAGACGAATTAGGCCCAGATGAGCGTGCTCATAGAGGCGTCTTTTTATCGTTTCAATATCCTGTTGAAATTCCCGGAGTTTCTGTAACCAATTTTATAAAAACGGCCATCAACGAAACTCGTAAAGCCAAAGGCTTAGAAGATATGCCTGCCAATGAGATGTTGAAACTTATTCGCGAAAAATCTGAATTATTGGAAATCGACAGAAAATTTTTATCTCGTTCCTTGAACGAAGGTTTTTCTGGAGGTGAGAAAAAACGTAATGAAATTTTCCAAATGGCCATGTTAGAACCTAAGTTAGCCATTTTGGACGAAACAGATTCGGGTTTGGATATCGATGCCTTGCGTATTGTAGCAAACGGAGTTAATAAATTCAAAAGTAAAGACAATGCCGTAATTATAATTACGCATTACCAACGTCTCTTAGATTATATCGTTCCAGATTTTGTCCATGTTATACATAATGGTAGAATTGTAAAATCTGGTGGCAAAGAACTTGCACACGAGCTAGAAGAAAAAGGTTACGATTGGATTAAAGAGAAAGCAGACGCTTAAATCAGTTCGCTGTATTGATCAGTTTCAGTTTGCACAGGCTCACTCATAACTGATTAAGCGAAAGACCAAGCTTTCAAAATGTAAAATAGCAAACAGCATTCTTTAACAGATTGATACGTACTGACATCTGCCACGGAATACTGAAAACTTAATTAAATGGAATTAAAAGACAAACTCATATCCTCCTTTTTAGCATTTGAAAATGAAGTGAATTTAGATTCGCGCATTCATGATGTAAGGAGCGAAGCCATAAAAGTATTCGAAAACGAAGGATTTCCAACTAAAAAAGAAGAGGACTGGAAATATACTTCTTTAAACAGTGTTTTAAAACATGATTACAGCGTGTTTCCAAAACACGAAAAGGATGTGGAATACAACGATGTAAAGAAATATTTCATTCATGAAATTGACAGTTATAAAATTGTATTTATAGACGGAAAATATTCATCTCACCTCTCGCAAACCACACACGACGGAATGGATATTTGTTTAATGTCCTCGGCCTTAAACAAACCTAAATACCAATTAATTATTGACAATTATTTCAATAAAATCGCATCTAAAGATAGCTTGACTTCTTTAAACACGGCTTTTTCTCAAGAAGGTGCTTATATTCAGATTCCGAAAAATAAAATGGTGGATAAACCCATCCAAATTATACATTTTTCAACAGGAAATGAAGCTGCTTTAATGAACCAACCACGAAATTTAATTGTGGTTAACGAGAATTCGCATGTTCAAATTATAGAACGTCACCAAAGTTTAACAGACAATCCTGTTTTAACCAATTGTGTAACAGAGATTTTTGCAAACAAACGCGCAATTGTTGATTATTATAAAATCCAAAACGATAACGAAAATGCCTCTTTAATCGACAATACCTTTATTAACCAAAAGCAAGAAAGTGTCTGTTCTGTGCATACGTTTTCATTTGGAGGGAAATTAACGAGAAATAATCTTAATTTTTACCAGAATGGCGAGCGCATCGATTCGACCTTAAAAGGAGTTACCATTATTGGCAACAAACAACATGTGGATCATAATACGTTGGTACATCATATTGAGCCCAATTGCGAAAGTCACCAAGATTACAAAGGTATTTACGATGGCAATTCTACTGGAGTTTTTAATGGAAAAGTACTTGTTAACAGAGAAGCCCAAAAAACGAATGCGTTTCAAGCAAACAACAACATCCTAGTTAGCGATAAAGCAACCATTAACACCAAACCACAACTAGAGATTTTTGCAGACGATGTAAAATGTTCTCATGGCTGTACTATTGGACAATTGGACGAAAGCGCTTTGTTTTACATGAAATCTCGAGGAATTCCTGAAAAAGAAGCCAAAGGTTTATTAATGTATGCTTTTAGCAACAACGTATTAAGTTCGGTTAAGATTCCAGAAATTAAACAACGAATCACTAAAATTATAGCTAGCAAATTAGGTGTAAATATTGGGTTTGATCTTTAAAAATTCGCTTGAAATCGTAGCTTCACGAATTCAAGAGTAATAAAGAAAACCCTTAAACACGTATTTCGTATTATAAGTTATTTGGAGCAATTTCCAGCTTTCGGCAGTCGCTTTTTTTATAGGGCTAACTTTCTAAAAGTTAGCCCTATAAAAAAAGCTTCAACAAATGCCTCAATCTGGGCTAAAAAATAAAACTATGTTCAACATAGAAACCATAAGAAAAGATTTTCCCATACTTTCAAGAAAAGTACATGGTAAACCATTAGTGTACCTAGATAATGGAGCAACTTCGCAAACTCCAACACAAGTAATCGATGTTATTGTTGACTATTACACCAATTACAACGCTAACATCCATAGAGGTGTCCATACTTTAAGTCAGGAAGCGACCGATAAATACGAAGAAGCTAGACATAAAATCCAAGCACATTTTAATGCTAAACATGCGCATGAAATCATTATGACTTCAGGCACCACCGAAAGCATCAATTTGGTGGCTCATGGATTTGCTTCCCTTTTGAAAAAAAATGACGAGATTATTGTATCAGCCTTAGAGCATCATAGTAATATTGTGCCTTGGCAAATGTTATGCGAAAAAACTGGAGCTATTTTAAAGGTCATTCCAATGAATGATTCTGGAGAATTGGTTATGACAGAATATGACAAATTACTTTCAGAAAAAACAAAACTGGTTTTTGTAAATCATATTTCAAATGCTATAGGAACCATCAATCCCATTGAGAAAATTATTAAAAAAGCTCATGCTGTTGGCGCTGCTGTTTTAATTGATGGCGCACAAGCATGTCCTCATATAAAACCAGATGTACAAGCACTCGATGTCGATTTCTATGTAGTTTCTGCTCATAAAATGTGTGGTCCAACTGGTGTTGGTATGTTATATGGAAAAGAGGCTTGGCTTAATAAATTGCCTCCTTACCAAGGTGGTGGAGAAATGATAGCCGACGTCACTTTCGAGAAAACAACCTATGCCGACTTGCCACATAAATTTGAAGCTGGAACCCCCAACATTTGTGGTGGGATCGCTTTTGGTGCAGCCATAGATTATTTAAATGCCATTGGTTTCGATAATATTGAGACTTATGAACATGGACTTTTAGAATATGCAACCAAAAAATTACTGGAAATTGAAGGTTTAAGAATTTACGGCCCAGAACTATCGGCATTAAAGAATAAAACCTCTGTTATTTCATTTAATGTAGAGGGAATTCACCCATACGATGTGGGAACCATTTTGGATAAATTAGGAGTTGCGGTTAGAACAGGACACCATTGTGCGCAACCGATCATGGCGTATTTTAAAATTCCTGGAACAGTTAGAGCATCGTTTGCATTTTATAATACAAAAGAAGAAGTTGATACTTTGGTTGCCGGCGTTAAAAAAGCAAAAATGATGTTGTCATAATACTTTGGCTTCGTTTTTGTATCTTATAAAACCTAACACAAAAAATAGCAAAATGAAATATTTTACAATTTTATTAAGCATTTTCACTTTTATGTCTTGTGGAAATTCAAAGGATGTAGCCGCTATGGAAACGAATAAAGAAGCTATGGAAGTAATTTCTGGAACCTATTACGTATCTAGTATTGGAGAAAACAACTATGCTTCAGATGAATTAACCATACAGTTTGATGAAAACACCAACTCTGTATCCGGGTTTTTAGGTTGTAATAGATTTACTGGAACCTATAAACTCGATGGAAATTCCATCTCTTTTGGTTCTTTAGCTACAACTAGAATGCATTGTCAGGAGGCTAACAACAACATAGAGCGAAATATGTTAGCTGCATTAAATAATGTTACATCCATTACTACTAAAAACCAAAATTTAATTTTATCCAATAAGGAAGCTGTTCTTATAAATGCTTCTAAAAATCCTGAAGAAAAAATGACTCAAGACACTAATTACACCATTGAATATTCTGCAGTATCTAGAGGGTTTTTTAGTAAGTATATATTTGAAAATGGCAAGTTGTCCATTCAAAAAGACAGAAGCTCTGCTCCTACTATTAAAACCTGTTCTCAAACAGAGATCAACAATTTAATAAAAGAAGTAAAAGCTCTAAATCTTGAAAAAATAAAAACTTTAGAAGCACCAACGGAACATAGATTTGTAGATGCAGCTGCTATTGCGCGAGTTCAAATTACTTATCAAGGTAAAACCTATTCAACCCCTGAGTTCGACAATGGAGAGCCCAATAAGTATATTGCATCTTTAGTTTCGACCCTTTTGGGATTGGCCGAAAAACAGTAAAAAATTGATTAGGAATAATACAAATTGTATTTTTGTATAAAATAATAAAAAGTGACGATTCAAGACATTCAAAACGATATTATTGACGAATTTGCCATGTTTGAAGACTGGGAGGAACGCTATCAATACATGATAGATTTAGGTAAAACCTTGCCTTTAATCGATGAGCAATATAAAACCAACGACTACCTTATAAAAGGGTGTCAGAGTAAAGTTTGGGTACATGCCAATTTAGAAAACAACAAAATTGTTTTCACAGCAGATAGCGATGCTATTATTACCAAAGGCGTCATTGCTATTTTAATCCGTGTATTTTCCAATCAGAAACCAAGTGATATCATAGAATCTAACACCGATTTTATCGATGAAATTGGTTTAAAAGAACATTTATCGCCAACTCGTGCAAACGGTTTGGTAAGTATGATTAAACAATTAAAAATGTATGCCATTGCATACCAAACACAATTAAACTAGTTGACTTGTTACTTGTAGATTTTTTTAAAAGAAACAACTTAACTAAAAACAAAAATAAGATGAGCGAAACAATCATAGACACCAACGCATTAGGCGAAAAAATAGTGAAAGTTATAAAAACCATTTACGATCCAGAGATTCCTGTAGACATCTACGAATTGGGTTTAATCTACGATGTTTTCGTGAATGAAGATTACGAAGTAAAAATCTTAATGACCCTGACTACACCTAATTGCCCAGTTGCTGAAACCTTGCCTTTAGAAGTTGAGGAAAAAGTAAGATCGATAAATGAAGTAAAAACGGCCGAAGTAGAAATTACTTTCGATCCGCCTTGGAACCAAGATTTAATGAGTGATGAAGCCAAGTTGGAACTTGGAATGCTTTAACAAAAATTTTAAATGGCAAGACGTCAGCCCGCTTCTTTAAAAGACGAAAAGAAAACAAGCATAAAATCATCGTTTAATGCTTTGATTTACATTCCTAGGTTTTTTAAAGAGATTTGGAAAGTTAATAAAAGACTCTTTTTGTTATCGGCGTTCTGTAGACTTATTGGAGCTTTACTTCCGGTTATTATTTTATGGATAGGCAAGCTTATTATTGATGAAATTATTTTACAAATTTCATTAGAGTATCCAGATTACTCATTGCTGTGGACCTATGTCGCTGCCGAGTTTGCCCTAATTATTCTATCCGATTTAATAAGTAGGGCCATTTCATTAACCGATGGATTACTCGGTGACGAATACAGCATTGCAACCTCCATAACCATAATCAAAAAAACGAATCAAATTAATATTAGTTTATTAGAAGATTCTGAGTTTTATGATAAATTAGAACGTGCCAGAACACAAACTTCTGGTCGCGTTGGACTTATGTCTAACGTTTTGGGGCAGGTACAAAGCACCATTTCCATTGCCACTCTTGTAGCCGGTTTAATTTACTTTGAACCTTATTTAATTATTCTATTGGTACTAAGTATTATTCCTTCATTTATAAATGAAGTGCGTTTTAGTCAACAGCAATATTCGTTGGCAAGAAGTTGGACTTCAGAACGTAGAGAATTAGATTATCTACGATTTATTGGCGCCAACGATAAAACAGCAAAAGAAATCAAACTTTTTGGCTTGACCGATTTTGTTGTAGATCGATTTAAAAACCTCTCTGAAGAATATTATCAACTTAATAAATCGCTAGCTGTTAAACGTTCTGCTTTAGGTTTTTTGTTTAATGTATTAGGTACTATGAGTTATTATGGAGCCTATGTTTTTATTATTTACAGAGTCCTTTCTGGCGTTATTACATTAGGTGAATTAACCTTCTTATCTGGAGCATTCAATCGTTTAACACGAAATTTGCAAGATTTCTTTTCAAAATTTACGCGTATTGCTGAAAGCGCCTTATACTTAAAAGATTATTTCGATTTTATAGACATTTCAATTGTTCCAAAAGCTAAAGAAGATGTACCCCTACCAAAACATATTAAAAAAGGCTTTGAGTTTAAAGACGTACATTTTGCCTATCCAAATTCGGAAAAAGACATTTTAAAAGGCATTAGTTTCACACTAAAAGCAGGTGAAAAACTAGCATTTGTAGGTCAGAATGGTGCAGGTAAAACGACCTTAATAAAATTATTATTACGTTTTTACGAACCTACTTCTGGCGAAATATTATTAGATGGAATCCATATTAATCGTTTTAACATTGCAAAATATCAAGAGTATTTCGGTGTTATTTTTCAGGATTTCTTTAGATATGAATTTACTGTGAGAGAAAACATAGCCATTGGAAACATTGACGAAATAGACAATCAAGATAAAATTGAAAAAGCAGCAGAACTAAGTTTAGCTCATGATGTTGTGGCCGAGTTAGAAGAAGGCTACAATCAACAGTTGGGAAAACGTTTTGTTAATGGTCAAGAATTATCTGGTGGTCAATGGCAAAAAGTGGCCCTAGCCAGAGCCTATATGAAAAATGCAGAAGTTATGATTTTAGATGAGCCCACATCTGCATTAGATGCCAGAGCTGAAAGTGAGGTTTTTGGTCGTTTTATTGGTTTAACCAAAGATAAAACCAGCATTATAATTTCACACAGATTTAGTACCGTTAGGCAAGCAGATAGAATTTTAGTCCTTGAGCATGGTAAAGTTTTAGAAATTGGAACCCATGAAGAACTTATAAACAACCAAGCCTTATATTCCGAATTGTTTTCGCTACAAGCAGAAGGCTATCAATAAAAACATTTATCTTTGTGTTATGGCAGAAGAGATTTTAAATAGAGTTGCAAATAGCAAATTAGCAGTCTTGGATTTAGAAGATTATTATCCGAATGGAAAACGTGTTTTATTTGACATAAAAGATTGGCTTTTTGAAGGTTTTGTGTTACGGGAAAAAGATTTTAGAGAACAGGTAAAGAATTACGACTGGAATCAACATCAAGATCAATTTGTAGCCCTAACCTGCTCCACTGATGCGATAATTCCTGCATGGGCCTATATGTTACTAGTATTAGAATTGGAGTCCATTTCTAAACGAACCATAATTGGTAATTTAGATATGTTGGAAACAGCCATCTACCAAGACATTATCAATCATTTAGATTTAAAGGATTTTGAAAACAAACCTGTTATTATAAAAGGTTGCTCTAATAAGCCAGTACCAAGAAACGCTTATATTATGATAGCAGAAAAGCTAAAACCTCTAGCTCTTTCCATTATGTACGGCGAAGCTTGTTCTTCAGTTCCTTTATATAAGAAACCAAAAATCAAAAAGTAAAAAGTAAAATAATTAATTTTGATTAATCTATTGTATCCCATATATTTGCAGACTTTTAAAAATTTAATCCATGAAAACTCATATGATGACTAAAAGACTACTTACAACCCTCGCTTTAGTAGGCGCAATCTCAACAGGAATGGCACAAACCAAAGAAGAATTAAAATCTGAACAAGCAGCTAAAAAAGATTCTATTAGTGCTCTTCAAGGACAGGTAGATGCTTTACAAAAGCAAATAGACCAATTCCCTGGATGGAAATTTGGTGCCTTTGGTACTATTGGAGCAAGTTTCTCTAATTTTAATAACTGGTATGCTCAAGGATCTCCTAACAATTCTGCAGGAAGTATAACTATTACTGCAAACCCTCATGCCAAATTAGATAGAGAAAAGTACTTTTGGTACAATACAGCCAATATTAACCTAAGTTGGGTGAAATTTGACGATAAAGATGACCCAACTGACAATAAGAACTTTAGAGAGTCTAGCGATGTTTTTGATGTGACTTCACTTTTTGGTTATAAAATAGCTAAAAATCTAGCTGCATCTACTTTAGGGGAATATAGAACAACCCTTATTAACAACTTTAACAATCCGGGATATTTAGATTTAGGAGTTGGGGTAACATGGACACCAGTAGAAAATTTAGTGGTGGTGGTTCATCCTTTAAACTACAACTTTGTATTTGCTGATAATAATGATATTTTCGAATCGTCTCTTGGAGCAAAGGTAGTGGCTAACTACAACCGTTCTTTTGGAGGTGTAAAATTCAATACCAATCTTTCGGCTTTTATGAGTTATAAGGATTCCGACTTATCCAACTGGACTTGGATTAACTCTTTAAGCTATACCGTTTGGAAAGGGATAGGACTTGGTTTTGAGATTGGTTTAAGAGACAGTAAGCAAGAAGCTTTAAATTATGCTTTCGGTAATTGGGACTCTGCAGGCACGGATCCTCAGCCAAACTTTGACAATGTAGATAACTCTATACAAGTTTATACCACCTTTGGTTTAAGTTATAATTTCTAGTACACATTATAATACATAAAAAAAGCGCCAATTGGCGCTTTTTTTATTCTTCCTCGTCGTTATAATCGGGATACAGAAAATTATTATACGGAAAACGGGTTACATGGATCTCTCGAACTTCGTTGTAAATACGTTTTTAAAATCGTTCAAATTTCTTTGTTCCATGCCGAAATTAACAACGCAATATTCCCAACTGCATGCGTGTTAATTATTGTATTTAAAAATATTAGGGCTAAGTCAAAGAAACCATATGGTTGACATAGCTCTTCTACCTAGTTACCATAGCTTTCATACGCTATATATACGCTATACATACGCTATACGCATTACGTATATAGCTAATTAACATCCACTTATTACTTAGGTGATGTAATCCAAAAATTCTTAGCTATGTTATGAAAAGATGCTGTCGCTTTATTTAAAAAAATGAGTCGTAAGATACCCACAGAACCTACTTTAATTTATAGCCTTAGTTTTATAGTAATTAATGGTTTTGTTAAAAAATGTATCCTAAAAACCTATAAAATAAAAAAAGGAACTTCCACCATGTAAAAGTTCCTTCAATTAAAATAATCATTGGTTTTATTCTTCCTCGTCGTTATAATCGGGATACAGAAAATTATTATACGGAAAACGGGTTACATGGATCTCTCGAACTTCGTTGTAAATACGTTTTTTAAATTCTTCTAAATTTTGTTTGTTTAAAGCAGAAATAAACAATGCATTATCGCCCACTCGGCTCATCCACGTTCTTTTCCATTCCTCTAAGCTATAATTCGCTTCTGTTCTTTCAATTTCTAGATCAGTTTCATCAAAAGGTTCTGGTTTGTAGGCGTCAATTTTATTAAACACCATAATAACGGGTTTGTTGGAGCTGCCAATTTCATCCAATATTTTATTCACAGAATCTATATGATGGTCAAAATTTGGATGTGAGATATCT
>NZ_DATGNO010000098.1:0-8857 GCF_035306705.1 Xanthomarina sp. | reverse complement strand
GCCCTTTTTACATCTTCTTCAGTAAAAAAATTACCCAGATTTAAGTCTCTACTAGTGATATCAAAATAATCCTCGGATACACCATAAACCGTTGTAGCTTTATATCCATCTGGTCCAATAGCCTGTGCTCCTATTGCTACCATTGGTGATATTTTTAACATCCAAACCGAATTTTTTTGTAAAATGTTAAGATCCTTATCGTCAATTGGCCGCCCCATTCTCACATCGATACCTGCTTTGTGCTCAGATTTTGTTCTTATCATTAATAAGTTCGTTCCTAACCCCGATATTTGGTTCTGAACTTGTAAGGTAGCCCCTTCCCCTGCCGAAATAGTCATTATAACTGCCGCTACACCAATAATAATACCCAACATAGTAAGAACGCTACGGGTTCTATTTTTGTTGATTGCCTGAAAAGCAACTTTGAATATTTTTAAGAATTGGTTCATGTACCTGTATTATCAACTGGTTAATTCTAAATCCTTTAAGGCACTTTCCTTTGTGCTACGATTTTTGATGATTTCATCGGTTAAAATGCGACCGTCTCTCATATAGACCATCCTTTTGGCGAACTGTGCAATCTCAGGCTCATGGGTGATCATTAAAATTGTTTTTCCTTCATTATTGAGGCGTACAAACAAATCGGCTATATCAATACTGGCTTTACTGTCTAGATTTCCTGTAGCCTCATCAGATAAAATAAGAGCAGGATCATTTACCAAAGCTCGGGCAATGGCCACACGTTGTTGTTGCCCACCGGAAAGTTCATTGGTTTTATGGTGAATACGATCTTCTAAACCTACCTGCCTCAGTGCTTGTATAGCAAGTTCTTTGGAATTTGAAAATCTCCCCGTTCTATCATACACAAGTGGTAATTCTACATTTTCTAATGCCGATGTACGTGAGAGGAGATTATAACTTTGGAAAATAAATCCGATTTTTTGGTTTCTGATATCTGCCAATTGGTTCTTATTCAAATTATTTACATGTACTCCATCTAAAAAATAATCCCCGGAAGTGGGCTTATCAAGACAACCCAAAATATTCAAAAAGGTAGATTTGCCTGAACCTGACGCCCCCATAATTGCAACGAATTCCCCTTCTTCTATAGTTAGATCAACGTCAGTAAGTGCATGTACTTCTATATCGCCATTTTTAAATACACGACTAACTTTTTTGGTTTCTATAACTTTCTTAATAGGCATCTTATTATTTTGATTTAATACCATTGATAACCTTAATGCCTTCCATTAATTCGGAACCGTCGAGAAACCGTATGATCTCCGACTGCAAACCTGTCTTAATTCCAATTTCAATAAACTTGAAGTTTAATTCTCCATTTTCATTTTGAAAGAAGAATCCATTTACGTTTGAAGGCAGATTATTCTTAAAACTAGCTGACGTATAAATAGCGTCACTGCTAATAGCAGTAAGAAATCTTTGCTTCAGCGTATCGGGCAACCTTTTAGCTTTTTCTTCCAAAATCGGCTTAATTTCTTTCAACATGGCCTCATTGGGCCTAAAACGTAGTGCCGAATTATTAATAAGCAGTACGTTTTTAGCAGTAGCTGTTATAAATTCAAGATTAGCCGTCATCCCAGGTAATAACAACCCTCTTTGATTATCAACATCTACTACTACCTGATAATTGACCACATTATTTATCTCAATTGGCTGTAAACGAATTTGACTTACATTACCATAGAATTCTTTCTCAGGATAGGTCTGCACTCTAAAACGTACTTGCATACTATCTTTTATATATCCTATATCACTTTCATCTACATCTGCGAGAATTTGCATTTTTGAAAGATCCTCAGCTATTATAAACATGGTAGGGGTTGAAAAGGAAGCTGCTACAGTTTGCCCTTCCTCTACGCTTCTCTCGGTTATTGTTCCGTTAATTGGCGATTTAATATGTGCATATCCCATATTGACTATGGTATTTTGAACAGATGCAATTGCAGCTTCCTTTGCACTAAGGGATTGGTCGTAGGTATATTTTGAGGTGAGATATTCCTTTTCAGAAATGACATTTTTTTCGAATAAAATCTTATTTCTATCATATAGATCTTTAGCCTGATTCAATTGCGCCACACTTACTGCTAGATTTGCCCGTGCATTGCTCAAAGTAGCATTCAGTAATTTTAAATCCATTTCTGCCAAAAGTTGACCCGCTTTTACCTTGTCGTTGTAGTCCACATAGATTTTATCGATGGTACCCGATATTTGGGTACCTACTTCCACAGTATTAATAGCCTCTACAGTACCTGTACTGGATACGTCAGATTCTATATTCCCTTTTTCCAAGGTCGTATAGGTATAGTTCAGCTTTTGGTTTGATAGTTTTGGTTTAATGATAAAATAGCCCGCAAAAGCTATAATTATAGCACCGAGCAATATCCACTTCGACTTTTTCATTTTTATATTTATTATTCTTTTCCTATTAATAATTGATAATTGTAGAAAGCAGATTTATAAATTGATTTGGCCTCTAACAAACTTAATCGATCTTAACTCCGTGGCTGTGCTACCAGTACCCATGGCATCTGGAAAAAAATATAAAGCGCTATTTAAAAAAACAAAAGCTATTTGCTCATTATCTTGTCCATAAATTTCTCACTATCAATTACTTGTTCAGTGATTGTAAGAATATCCTTTCTATTCTGTCGGACGATTTTACGAAAATTAGTGAGGTCATCCTCAAGGGTTCCGTGTTCGGATCTAAACAAATGAGAATCATACCTAAAGGGGTCGTCAATTAATTCCGCCAAATGAGTTAAATGAATGTCTATTCTATTCAAAAGTGAAGCACATTGTTTATCGGCTTCCATGAGGTTAACTTCAGCTTCTCTCACTACATCAATATTCTCTTTCTTTGTTATCCATATGAAATACTTATCGATAAGATGGCGCAAAAACTTCAAATCATCTGCATAAAACAATATATCAGATTTCCAATGCTCTGTAAGTAAATAAAGGTCTTGCCATTCCGCCTCAAATATATATAGCCCTGCGGGTCTGTATCTAAAATCGCTCATACTATTGTTTGATTTATCAATTAATTTGCTGTAGCGATAACTTGGCCCACCTTAGCTGTTTCCCCTCGTTTCACTTTTATTTCTTTCAAGATTCCAGCAAAAGGCGCTGGTACTTCAAACGCCACTTTTTCGGTTTGTACTTCTACCAATGTTTCTCCTTCTTCAAAAGTATCCCCGGGTTCTTTGTACCACATGATAATTGAACTTTCTGTTCCTTCTCCCAGTTCTTCAGGAAGGACAATATTTCTTAAATTGTCCATAACTATGCTGTCATTAATTTTTTTACTGAATTTACAATATCCTGCGAATCAGGAATTACAAATTTTTCCATCACACGGCTATAAGGAATTGGTACGTCTGGAATTGCCAAACGAATCACAGGGGCTTTTAAATATTGATATCCTTCTGAAGCGACAATGGCACTAATTTCAGCTGTAATTCCGTAAGAATAGTAATCTTCATCTACCACAACTAACTTACCGGTTTTCGCAACCGATTTCAGAATGGTTGCTTTATCGATAGGCTTGATAGACCGCAAATCAATCACTTCGGCATCTATTCCCATTTTGGCTAATTCAGAAGCAGCTTTTAAGGCTTCAACCGTCATCATTTGTGCGCCTACTATGGTAACATCGGTTCCTTGCCTTACAACATTAGCCTTATCTAATGGTATGGTATACGCTTCTTCGGGTACCGGTCCAAGAGATGCTTCTATTTGATCCATCCATCCCAATCCTTGCAATGTTTTATGAAACATAAAGACTACGGGATTATCATCTCTTATAGCTGAAATCAGCATTCCTTTAATATCCTTCGGAAAGGTGGGCGCAACTACTTTTAAACCTGGCAAATGCCCAAAACTTGCATATAATGTTTGGGAGTGTTGCGCGGCATCGCTATACCCACCGCCAACTGCTGTTAACAGTACTATAGGCAACTTAACCTGGCCACCACTCATATAGTGAATTTTGGCAATGTGATTGTAAATTTGATCCATTACCACCCCGTGAAAATCTACAAACATTAATTCTACAATAGGTCGTAATCCTTCTGCAGCGGCACCAACGGCTGCCCCTATAAATCCTGTTTCAGAAATAGGAGTATCCATTATTCTTTCAGCACCGAATGTATCAAACAATCCAGTCGTCGATCCAAATATTCCTCCATACTTTCCTATGTCCTCCCCCATTATGAAAATAGTTTCATCGCGATTCATTTCCTGCTCTAAAGCTTGAATCATTGCTTTACTGCCTGTTAGTTTTTTTATTTTTTCTGTTGTTTCCATTTTAAATCATTTTAAGGTTTGAGAAATTGAAAGAGACACTAGCAAAAAACATCTTCCAATGCGGCTTCAGGATTTGGATATTCACTCTGTATTGCAAATTGGTAAGCAGCATCTACTTCTTGAAATATTTCACGCTCAAGACTGTCTAATGCTTCACTTGTAATCATGTTTTCATCTATTAAATGCGCTTTCAGTCGCTCAATTGGGTCTTTAGCTCTTAAACCGGCCACCTCATCTTTTGGTCGATATAACTCCGGATCGCCTTGAAAATGTCCTAAAAAACGATAAGTTTCTATTTCTATAATGGAAGGCCCTTCTCCTTTTCTGGCTCTTTCAACTGCTTCCTTACTTACTTTGTACATTTCTAATGGATCATTATCTTTTACATGATAACCCTTGATGCCATAGGCAGATGCTCGCAAATCGTTCGATGCTACACTGGTAGATTTTTTTTCAGACACGGAAATTCCCCAACCGTTATCTTCAACGACCAGCACAAAGGGTAATTTCCATAAAGCCGCCAGATTCAATGATTCGTGAAAGGCTCCCGAGTTGGCAGCACCTTCACCAATAAAGGCAACAGCAACCCAATCGGTTCCTTTCTTTTTGTTAGCCAAAGCAGCACCAACGGCGTGCGGAATACCGCCTCCTACAATACCACCGCAAGAAAATTTTACTTTAGGGTCAAACAAATGCATATGTCCTCCCTTTCCTTTACCCAGCCCCGTTTTTTTACCATAAATTTCTGCCGTCATTTTTTTAAGGTCAACACCTTTTGCAATGGCTTGGTGGTGCGGGCGGTGTGTTGCCGAAACGGTATCGTCTTGTGTGAGATGGACAATCATACCTGCCGCAGCTGGTTCCTGACCATTAGATAAGTGCATCTCTCCTGGCACAGGCCCAGCGCCAATGTTAAATATGGGCTGCTTACCTTCCAAATATGCTTTTTCCATTCTTTCCTCATAGTATCGAGAGGTCTTCATAGCCCGATACATCCAAAGAAGATCCTTTTTGTTTATAGATTCCATAATATTATTTTTTTAAAATGTAAATGTACCCTAGCGGTAAATTGCATCAAATGACCCAGGTCATTTGATGCCCACTATTGAATGTATAATTTTGATTTATAATTGAAATGACAACTGTCTTATGAGAACAATCCTTTACGCCACAGATTATTCAGAAAACTCCAAATTAGCTTTAAAATATGCTCATAGCATGAGCACAAAAATGGAAGCCAAATTGGTGGTGGTTCATGTTTTTGATTATCCCACGTTGTTAGACGATTTAAGCTTTAAAGCTGAAGACCCATTTCCAGATATTGAAGGCGATGCTTTCAAAAAGCACAACGTGAAACTTAAAGCGTTTTGCGAAAATGTCTTAAAAAAAGATGCGGCAGAATTAAACTTTGAAATAAAACCTATTGAGAGCAAATCTATTGTTAATGGTATAATTGAAAAAGCCAATGCTATTGATGCCTTTATAATTATTATAGGAATTAACGGTATGAGTGCAATACGGGAAATTATTATGGGCAGTATTGCTAAAAATCTTATTAAAAAAAGTTTTTGTCCAGTGTTAGCTGTTCCAGGCGATTCAGTAGATACAAAAATTGAGACAATACTATATGCTTCTGATTTTGAAGAGGAAGATATTGGCGCCATCAATGTATTGGTAGAAATCGCAAAACCCTATAATGCGAAAATTAAAATTGTACATGTATTTCCACTAGAAGAGGCTGTTGAAAAAGGCCAAAAGAAAAACATTGAAGATAAGATCAATAACTTTATTGACTATCCTAATCTTGAATTGGTTATTTTATATTCAGACGATGCTTTTAATACCTTGCGGGTGTACTTTGGAAACGCTAACGCAGACCTCATTGCGATGCTTGAACGAAAAAGTGATGTCTATCATTCCAATTTGCTCCATCGCGATTTAGTTAAGCGAATGGAATCTTATGGTAAAATACCGCTACTAAGTTTTAATGCGAAAAATTATGGAATATTCCATTTAAAATAAAATATGAACTTAAAAACAGAAAATGGCCAGACGTATTTTTAGTATTATAATTGTATTAGCGATCGCTTTAGGTATCTTACTTTTCATTACGAAAGAATCATATTCCAAAAGCTTTTTGCTCATTGTTTCAACGCTTATTTTTTTGGTATTGAGTTTTGGAATTCACGGATTAATTGCGCACTCCTTGCGTCCACCAACTTCCAAAGCAGGGCTGATTACTTTTCCACTTTTGATGTGGGTGCTTTGGGCTATTTTATTTTTATTATTTGTTTTCTTTATTATTCCAATTTATTGTCCAGATTTTTTGATTGATATTTGATTTAGAAAATTATTCTTTTTGATAATATCTCTTCATCTTAATTTCACGAAAATTACATTCCTGTTTTGAATATATAAATCCAGATAGTAAAATCTAAGGATGAAATTATAAAATAAAATAAATAGTGTTGCTAAGAAAAATTGACAAACAAGCGATGAGCCTTCAAATTCAGAACTTATGTATTTGGAGTATTCAATAAGACTCTGATAGGCCAATTTAGAATCATAGATAGATACCTAAATGAAGATGAATACTCATATCTTTCTTAAAAAATAATAAATTAAACAGATGAAAAATATTTTATTTTTTGTTCTCCCCTTTTTAGTTGTAAGCTGCATAAATAGTAATAAAGTAAATAGTAAAGAAAGTAATCCAAATGAGAAGAAAGAGTTTCCAATTGCCACTATAGAACAAGATGAAAAAACTTTACCTATTGAAATAGTCATTAATAAAAACGTGCCTATTCACTCCTATTTTAAATGGATGGACAGTATTGTTGCAGCACATAATCAAACCTACAAATACCCGATTGATGAATATATTATTGTGCACCACAACAATTGGATTTTGGATACTCTGGCACATACGGACTATTATTACTTAATGGATAAAGGGATTTTTAATGAAGATTCAAAATCCTTGATAGCTTTGCAAAAAGATCAGATTTTATTTATTCCAGATTCTATACAGACGCAGAAACTAAAAACACAGTTAAGCAATACTTATTTAGATTTGAATATTCCGGAATTTAGGCTACGCATAATTCAAGAAGGTAAAGAAATTTATAAGTTTCCTGTGAGGGTCGGAAAAAACAACAAAAGGTATTTGGCTATGGCCAAAAGAGAGGTAGATATGAGAACAATGCCAGGAATAGGTGAGATAATACGGGTAAATAAAAACCCAATATTTATGAACCCCGTAAATAACCATAAATATAAAAAAACCTATCGAGATGATGGAATATTAACCGCTTTACCCGCTATTCCGTGGATAGAACCTGCTATAAATGGTCGTAGTATAGGCCAACTTATCCATCCTACGACAAACAAAGCAACTTTAGAAAAAGCTTCTTCTAATGGCTGTATTGGTTTGAGAGAATCTGATGCTTGGATTGTCTATTATTATGCCCCATTGGGGACAAAAGTTGTTTTTAGGTATGATTTACAAGGAAAAAATGATAAAGGGGAAGCTGTTCAATTTAAAAATATCTATCCTGGTTTTGAGAATATAAAAATAATCGAAGAATCTCGTGATACCGTTTTGAAACCCATTGATGCTACCTCAATCCATATATGTGATGTTATTGAGATCAATTAGTTTGACTTCAAAAAAAAAATGTGGGCAATTCTGAGAATTCGATCGTTTTGTTCTCTGAATTAAATTAAAAAAACCTCAAAACACTTGAAAATGTTAGAATTTTTAAAATAGGTGCGTAATTCGGTGCGTATAAAATACTGTCCGCTCCTCACCTACTGTAAACCCTACGTTTAAAAAAATATGGTTAGTTCCTCTTTCTCCGCCAAGAGATCAACAAATCTCACCAAAACCCGCTAAACACAATGTTTAGCGGGTTTTTTCATTTTCTACAATTGCAAAAAACAGCATCTAATATCAAATAAAAAGGGACTAATTCGGTGTCACTAAAACGTCCTACTAACTGACACCGAATGCGCGGCAAATAACTGTATATTAGTGCATTACAACTCAAGTGGTTTGTTTATTTTTTTGTACTTTCATAGCAAATTTAACTGACACCGCGATGAAAAATTCATTCTCACTTCTCTTCTACATCAAAAAAAGTAAGGCCGATGCTGCTGGTCGCGCCAACATTTACCTCCGGATAACTGTCAACGGCAAGCGCGCTGAGCTCAGTATTCAACGAAAAATACTCATAGAAAATTGGAATGCCCAAACCAGTATGGCCAGAGGCAATTCCCCAGAGTCCCAGGAGATCAATAGACACATTACTACGATTAAAAATAGAATGTACACTATAGAACAACGCCTGATCTCCGAGGAAAAACCATTTACCGCTACAGTGCTACGAGATATATATCTAGGGAAAGATTCCAATAGCAAGATGCTATTGGAAATTTTTGAAGAGCATAACAAGAAAGCTGAAAAATTGGTAGGTCAAGATTTTGCACCTGGTACAATAGAGCGATATAAAACGGCAAAGAAACATGTGTC
>NZ_DATGNO010000097.1:0-3928 GCF_035306705.1 Xanthomarina sp. | reverse complement strand
TTTAGTTTGAACTAATTTTATAGTTATATTTTTTGTAACAATCATTTAATACCTTCGTCTTATAAATAAAAATATATGGACATTTTATTATTCTTAGTGGGGTTTATATTTATGGTACTAGGTATTTTAGGCAGTTTTTTACCGGTGCTTCCTGGACCTCCATTAAGTTGGATAGGCCTTCTACTACTTTATTTAACCAATGCCGTACCTAATAACTGGTTATTCTTGGGTATTACTTTAGCCATTGCACTCATCGTTTTTGCCTTGGATTATATTATTCCAGCCCTGGGAACTAAAAAGTTTGGTGGCAGTAAATATGGCGTTGTTGGTACAACACTAGGATTGTTAGTAGCCATTATTTTTCCGGTTCTAGGAATCTTTGGCATTGTAATCTGGCCTTTTGTTGGTGCATTTATAGGAGAATTACTAAATAAATCAGATTCTAAAACAGCGGCAAAGGCGGCTTTTGGTTCGTTTCTCGGCTTTTTAACTGGCACTTTTATCAAGTTTCTTGTAGCCGTTATCTATTTTGGATTTTTTATTATGAAAGCTTGGGAATATAAAAGCAGCATCTTTAGTTTTTAAAAGAAGAAACCTCATGACTCATATAGAATATATAAAGTCACGAGGTTAGTGTAAATGCTATTATCAACTATTTTTTTTGAGGGATCAATTAATCAGTTGTTGATAGGTCAAATATAGAAGTAACAAATTGATTTTGTTTACGGTAAAACCACAAAAATTCTACGGTAAAACCGTAATATGTAGCAATAGCAAAGCTTTACAAGCTTTTTTTATTTCGAAAAAACTGAAAATTTAACAGTATTTGATATGGTATTTAGATAATACCTTTGTTTTTGGCCTTCTCTAGTAAAGATTCGTCGCTTCCATCTTCAATAAAAAACACCTCTTTCATATATTTTTTCCTTTTTTCTATGGCACTTAAGGATAGATCGATATGTTCCTTTAAATTTTTTGTTTTTATACCTTGAGATAATAAGTGAAGAATTTTTCTATTTACATCGTCCAAAACAATATTTGTAGAGACCGTTTTCCTAATCAAACTATTAACTGTACCACTGTAAAATGGCGGATTACTTAGTACTGCTTGAAAGGCATTTGCCAATTCTTTAGATGTTAAGTCGCTTTTAATTAAAAAGCCTTCGGGATTAATGGTTCTTACTATGTTATGAATTCTATAAGTTTCATTAAACATAGTAAGGATAATAATTTTAGCCTTGGGCATAATGGACCTGGCATACATAGCTAGATCTTCGCCTGTGTTAAACTTGCCATCACTAGAAGGCGGCAAACTTATATCCATAAAAAGCACATCGTAGGGATTGTTTTTTTCAACGCTGTTTTCCATGAATTTCACAGACTCGTCACAATTATTAGCTATATCTATTATTAAATTTTGATCGGCCTTTTTAGTTGCAATTAATGTGTTTTGATATCCTTCAATAATCATTGGATGATCGTCCGTCATTAATATACGAAGAGTTGTTTGCATTAATTTTTGCTAGTTATTGGGAACCTTTATAATTAATTTAGTGCCAGAATTAGCAGTGGAATAGATTTCTAGAGTACCATTAATTTCCTGGACTCTAGTGTTTATGTTCTTTAATCCAATACCTTTTCTAGCTTTGTTGAGATCGAAACCAGAACCATTATCTGAAATCGTTAAGCAAATTACATTATTTTTTTGTTTAAAGCTAATATTCACCTCTAAGGCATCGGCATGTTTATAAATATTTTGAAGTGCTTCCTGAATGATCCGGTAATAATGGATTTTTGTTTTGTTCGAAACAGTATCCCAATCAATATTATCGTCATTTTTTAAGTCATATTTTAGCTTGTAAACCTTAGTTTGAGTTTCAACTAAGGTTTTAATAATACTTATATAATTGGAACCAGAAACAAAATCTGTATTCAGTTCGTGGGATACTTGGCGCAAATCGGATTCAATTTCTTTTAAGTCTACCAAATACTTTTCTCTTGTTTCAATGGCTTTGGGTTGGACACTCATATTTAAACTATCTAAACTTAACCTAATGCCAAACAGACGACTCAATATACCATCATGGATTTCTTGCGAAACACGCTTCTTTTCAGCTACTCGAGCTTCATCAATTTTATCTTGTTGTGAAAGCATCAAATTATAAATTTCTTCGTTTGCTTCTTGTTGCTGTTGACTGAATTTTAACTCTTTATTTTTATTTCTTTGGGTAACGATAATATATAAAAGCAATAAGGTTAGTATTAACCCAATGGACAGAATTAATAACCAAAGTCTCTCTTTGGCTATTTGTTTGTTTCGTTCAACAATTTGATCTGTTTCAAATTCAATCCTGGCAAATCTATTTCTAATATTGCGCTCTTTATTTTGAAGGCTATCGCTTAATTTAACATACTCTATTAAGTAGGTTTTCGCCTTTGACTCATCCTCTATTTCCGTTTTTAACATGAGCGATTTTAAAATCACATCGTTTGTTTTGGTTTCTTTTGCAATATTATAGGCTCTATTTACAAAAAAAAGTGCCGAATCTTTATTCTCCAAATTATTATAAAACTCTGAAGCGTTTAAACTAACAGACATGATGCTGTAAGGATCCTGTAAACTATCACTCATTTGATAGGCTTCTAAAAACATATTTGCAATTTCTTCTGTTTTATACGCTTTGGATAAATATTTTATATAAGCATAATCCCCTAAAATAAGTGCGTAATTTCCTGGTGCCTCCAACAAAATTTCTTTGTTTTGGAATAAGTCTTCATAAATTTTTAGGGCTTTATCATATTCCTTCAATTCTTTATAAATTAACGCCATGTTACTATTGGAATACAAGGTGTACAAAGAACTATCTGGAAGCTGATCGCTATAAGTTAATGCTTTATGGTGATATTCTAGGGCTTTGTCATACGCTCCTAACTTATCTGAAGCAATAGCAATTAAATTATATAAGGCCCATAACTTATCTAGAGTAATATTTGTTTTTGGTAAATTTTGAAATAATCTAATGGACACCACGGCATTTTGTTCGCAACCAATATAATCTCTTTGACTAAATTGAATGGCTGACATAGATAACAGAGCATTTGCTTCTCTGCTTTCTTCTTTTAATGCTTTAAAAATTTTGTAAGTTGAATAATAATAGAAATAAGAACTATCCGTTTGAGCCTTTTGTTCATGATACCAGCCTAACACATTGGATATATTAGCAATGGCTGAGGAGTCTTTTACCTTATGGGCTAGTTTTAAATTTTCATGACTGATGTCAAATAATGAATCTACCGCAAGCTCTCTTAGATAAAGAGTAACAAGTAAGCGTTTACTTTTTAAAACCGTAGAATCTTGATGGATGGCTTCAGATAGTTTTATGGCATAGTGGACATACTGAAACCTTTTTTTAGCAGTTAAAGATTCCTGTGCCAAATTTCGATAAAAATAAATACTATCCAATTGCCTATTAAAAGCCGCATTTTGTGCTTTTATAGGCAGGAATAAAAAAGAAGTAACTATGAAAATTATTATTTTATACAATACGTGTTCCTTTTCAATGTCATCCAAATTTAAAATATTTTATAACATGAATGCAATGTATCCTTTATATTGCTTAAATAACAGTTGACATTATATAAAGCCAAGCACACCTTATTGATTTTATAAGGTGTGCTTGGTCAAATTTTATATGATATTTCTAACCGTTAGAAGGAACTCCTCCTCCTGGTCTTACATGTCTGTTCACTTCAAAACTATATTCAAAGTTCGTTTTTTTAGAAATAGTAGTTTCCTTAGAACTCTTGTTTACTTCGGTGTTGACTGGATTAACACCTGATACTGTTACACAAAAAAATGCTACTAATAATGTAATTGATAGGGATTTCATAAGTATGATATTTAGTTAAATAATTAATTCAAAATGCT